>JAHAZA010000077.1 GCA_018385415.1 Treponema sp.
CTTGAATGTAACTTTCTGCTGTTGTACTGGCCTCAAGATGAATCACGGTTCTGATATCACTTTTATCAACACCCATGCCAAAGGCACAGGTTGTACATAAAATGGCATTTCTATTTGGAAAATACCATTTTTCTACAACGCTCTTTTCTTCTCTGGTTAACCCTGCATGATAAAACTTTACTTCATCAGGATTGAAATACGAAGAAAGGTCTCTTGCCATTTCTTCAGACTTTCGTCTTGTTCCGCAGAATACAAGTATTGGTCTTTCGGCTGTTTTACATATTTTGAAAACTTCCTTCTCTTTTGAATATGCATAACGTACAAAATAATGAATATTCGGCCTGTCACTTTCTGATCGGACTATATGTGAATTGTTTTCGAATAACACTTCAGAGATTCTTGCCAGAACCTGAGGACTGGCTGTAGCAGTAAATGCGGTAACAATATTTACTTCGATTTTTTTTATTACTTTTCCCAATTCAAGATAAGCTGGTCTGAAGCTGTCACCCCATTCTGCAACACAATGACTTTCGTCAATTGCAATATGACTTATGTTACATTCTTTTAATCGTTCTACCAGTTTTTCATTATTTAATACTTCAGGATTTGCAAGTATAATTTTTGCACCATTTCGTATCTTTGTAAAATTTTCTTCCCGTTCCTTTTCGCTTTGACCACCTCGAAAAGTAACGGATTCAATATTTCCGTCTTTCATGCGGCGCTCTTGATCAGACATAAGTGCTAAAAGCGGATAAATAATCAGTGTTGGTCCTGGAAGCATTAGTGAAGGAACTAAAAAGCACATTGACTTACCGGCGCCTGTCGGTAATAAGACTATTTGCCGGCCAAGACAAAATGCATCTGTATAATCTGCATCTTTTTGTGACTCTTGTTTTATCCGCTTAAATTCAGTGGAAGAGTGATCTCTATATGAATCCATAATATTAGAAATAACAAGCCTTTGCCAGGGAAATAGATATTCTACGTGGAATGCCTTTTTTGCAGCTAATAGTGCATCATCATCTTCAACAAAATTAAAGGCTGCGTTAAATTCCTCAACCTCTTCATATGTTTTATCATAATTTTCCATATATATAACATACTGTTTGTTTTGCTAAATTCCATTTAAATTAAAAAAAAAGCCATCAGAAATCTGTAGAAGCTACAGGTATCCAATGACTTTTCTTAGCTGTAAAAGCTTGATTAGAACTTTTCTTCAACCTTTTTCATGAATGTATTTCCACGGTCAAATTCATTTGTAAACATTCCAAAGCTTGTAGCACCTGGAGAGAAGACAACAACATCTGATGGATAATCCGATCCTGAACTTTCTAGTTCAGCCTTGAGAGTATCAAGAAGTTCATCAAGAGAATTGAAAGGACCTGTAAAATCAATTTTATCTTTATTCAATAATTCAACAAGCTTATCTGTTCCTGTACCTGCAAGAAGATAAAGTGCTGCTGTCTTTGTACAATAAGATGCCTTGTAATTAAGAGTATCAGCAAGAACATCAAATTCAAGACCTTTATCAGTTCCTCCAGTTATAAAAACAACAGGCTTTCCAAATGCCTGACTTGCAGCTGCAGCAGCTTCTGGAACTGTAGCACAGGAATCATTATAAAATTTGAATGTATTACCTTTTGATGTTGTCCAGGAATGAAAATACTGCAATCTATGTGGAATACCAGACCAGGAAGCAAGAACTTCTTCAATCTTCGATGGTTCAACTCCCATAATTGCCATTACAAGTGCTGCATTCATTGTATTACATCTCATGTGCTGACCAGGAACTTTAAGTTTTCCCAATACCTTTTTTGGTGTGCTCCATCCAGGAAGCTGAACCATTCCAGAGAATACGCCGTAATCATCGAAAACCTGCCATGCACCATAAGTTCCTTTTGCATGAGCTTGAAGATCATTTTTACTGTATCGGATAACCTTGCCCTTTGTTTCTCTGGCAAACAGTTCACCCCAGGTTCCACCACATGCAGGTCCTGTTCCAATTGCATCACCATCATAATCAAGAACTGTATAATCATCTGCTGTTTGATCTGCGTAAATAAGACGTTTATCAGCAACATAGTCCCCCATATTTCCATACCAGTTCTGATGATCAGGAACAATTTTTGTAATAAGAGAAATATAAGGTTTAAGAAGTTTTCGCCCACGAAGATCAGCGAGCTGCCAGCTTGAAAGCTCAAGAACAACAACAGATTTTTCGCTTGTTTCTTCAAGGAATGTTAAAGGACTTACAGTAATGTTTCCGCCAAGGAAAACATCAAAACCTGTATGCTGAAGTCCATAATAAATTGCACTTACAGTACTTGATTTTCCTTTACTTCCAGTAATGGCAATAATTTTAGCTTTTGTAAATTTAAGGAATAAACTGATATCTGTTTCAATAGCTTTTGCAGCCTGAAGATATTTATTACCATCAATTTTAATTCCAGGATTTTTAATTACACAATCTGCATTTGCAAAATCTTCAATGCGGTGTTCGCCAAGAACATAAGTTAATTTTGAAGTATCAAGAGCTTTGTCAGAATTTAAAGAATCAATTGTTGGTTTTAACTGTTCAGGAGTTTTCATATCTGTTACAAGAACATAAGCTCCGTGCTTTAACAAAAAGCGTACTGAAGCTTCTCCACCGCCATTTAAGCCTAAGCCCATAACAGTGATATGTTTATCTTTAATGTCTTCGATTGAATTGAAAAAACATCCTTCTGGGTATACAAATGGTGTACTCATAGGTAAAACTCCTGTATATTAAAAAAAATATATTAGCGTGAAGTAGAAAGCTTCATTTTACATTCATGCTTAACAACTGCTTCATTTAATAAAAGTTCAATTAAATCTGCATATTTTAATCCGGAAGCTTCACACATCTTTGGGAACATACTTATAGAAGTAAAGCCCGGTAATGTATTAATTTCATTAAGATAGATTTTTCCATCGTCCCTATCGATAAAGAAATCTACACGGCTTAATCCGGATGCATCTACTGCACGATAAGCTTCAATTGCGGTCTGCTGAATATTTTTGATTTCATCTTCAGAAAGATTTGCGGGAATCTGAAGTTTAGCACCATCTGGATCATTATATTTTGCATCATAATCGTAGAATGTGTGAGTAGGAAGAATTTCACCTGGCAAATATGCACGGCATATTGAACATGGGTTTGCTTCATCTTCAAGAGTTGCAATACCAGTAACAGAGCATTCTACTTCCCTTGCATTAATTGATTTTTCAATCAAAACCTTATCATCCCACATAAAAGCTTCCATCAAGGCCATTGAAAATTCCTTTTCAGTAGAGGCCTTTGAAGCACCAACAGATGATCCGGCATTACATGGTTTAACAAAGAGTGGAAGTCCCAGTTCGTTTATTGCTTTTTTGAATACTTCGTCATATTTTTTTGAATCATTCAATATTGTACGTGTCATAAGAACATAAGGAACTACAGGAAGACCTGCGTCATTCCAGATAACCTTAGTTTTTTCTTTGTCCATGGTTATACCACTTGCCATACATCCACAACCAACATATGGAATTTCAGCAGTATCAAGAAGTCCCTGCAAGGTTCCATCTTCACAGAATGTTCCATGAACAACAGGAAATACAACATCAACATTTAGTGCACCGTCTGAAGTGATGAAACAATTTGATTTACCTGCTGGTCGTACATAAACTTCGTTAGTAATGTTTTCGTTTACTTTTAAAGTTGCTTTTTCATCTTTAAGAACACGATCAAGTTCACTTGATGGCTGAAGATACCAGCGACCTTCTTTTGTAATTCCGATGAGTTCAATATTAAATTTTGAACGATCAATGTTTCTTACTACACTTGATGCAGACACTAAAGAAACTTCGTGTTCGCTTGATTTTCCACCATAAATAATAGCTACAGTTTTCATTTAATTCCCCTTTGCAAACTGTTTATTTTTTTATTTCTGACAATGCCTTTTTTGCTTCTGCAATTTCATCATATGGCATTGTATAATCTTTATAGATAATTGAGTTTTCATGGCCCTTTCCTAAAAGCAAAACAATATCACCTTTCTGCGCCATGCTGAATGTTTTTCTGATAGCAGATGGTCTGTCAGGAATTATAAAAAGATCATAACCATCTTTCTTTCCTGCTTTTCTTGCACCCTCTGCAATTCCCTGAAGAAGAGTTACAGGATCTTCGCCACGTGGATCTTCGTCAGCAAGAACTACAACATCACAATAACGACCTGCAATTTCTCCCTGCAAAGGCCTTTTAGTCAAGTCACGTTCACCACCAGATCCGAACAGTGCAAAAATTTTTCCTTCACATCTTTTTCTGATAGGAGGGAAAATTGTTTCAAAGCTTGATGGTGTATGAGCATAATCAATAATTACTTCAAATTCCTGTCCCATATCCAGAGTTGTCATACGGCCTGTAATAGGTTTAAGCTCAGGAACAAGACCTGCAAGAGTTTCAAAATCTACACCTGTTAATCCACTTACAGCAATCAAGGTTGCCATAATGTTGTATGTATTGAAGGCACCCGGCAAAGTTGCCTTTACCGGAATAATTTTATGAATGGCGCTAGCATCAGTTTTTAGAGCATCTCCTGCTCTTGTTGCATCAGCATCAATTGTAAAGGAAATTCCAAAACGAGCAGCTGCAATTTCTAAGGCTTTAAGATATGGAGTGCCTTCAGGTATTTCTGGAAGTTTAATTGCATCAGCACCAGTTTTTGCAGCGGCAACACCTGCCATTCCATTTGTTGTAAAACCATATACTTTCTGCTTTGTTGCTTTTATAAAATATTCTGCTGAACTGTCTTCAAGATTAACAATTCCAAATGATGGAATAATCTGCTTAACACCATTAATAGTTTTTACATGATCATGTTCATCAAGAGCCCTAAAAAGATTTGCTTTATCATCACGATACTGATCAAAGGTCTTATGAAATTCAAGATGTTCCAATGTTACATTCATGAAAATACCACAGTCAAATGCAACATTTCCTAAGCGGTTCAATTTTTTTGAAAGTCCGTGACTGGAACTTTCAACAACTGCATATTCACATCCATTCTGAACCATATCATACAGATGCTTCTGAACGATAGGTGCCTCAGGAGTTGTTGTATGCTGAGGATTTGCCTGTGCTTCACCACCTAAAGAATATTGTACAGTTGAAACAAAACCAGCCTTATGTCCTGCAAGTCTTAAAAGCTGCCAGACAAAGGAAACTGTACTGGACTTTCCTTCTGTTCCTGTAACACCTATTACACGAAGTTTTTTCGAAGGTGAATCATAAAATGCATCTGCAACAGGCGCCATTGTTGTCTGAGCATTTTCTACCTTTAAGAAAACAGGAAGTGTGGAATATTTATCACCAAGTTCATCAATTCCCCGACGAACAATTAATTTAGCAATCTTAAGTCTGTCTTCATGTGTAATTTCACCCTGATAAATAATTACATTTGCGCCTTTTTCAATTGCATCTGCAATATATTTATTTCCATCAGTATGAAGACCCGGGAGAGCAAAAAACAACGCTCCCGGAGTAACTTTTCGGGAGTCGAAAACTACATCTGTAACAGGTGTCATTCCGATGACATCTAAATCTAAAGGTGACTTTCCGTCGGCTGCAACAGCCTCAAATTTAAATACGGAAAGTAAAGAAGACAATTTCTTTTCCATAATATTACTATAATAATGCATATCATTAAGATTTACAATGACAGTAACAGGAATATAAATTACTCTTCTACTTAGAAGGTTTGCTGTAACTAAAAACTTGTCAAAATACTTTTTATATTATAGAAATTAGAAACAATATTTCAGGAGTGTATAAATTATGTTAAAACTCAAATCATCTATATTTGCAGCAGCTGCTGCTACCCTTTTACTTGCATCATGCGGACAATCAAAAAGTGGAAGTTCTTCTGTTAGCTATGGATATGAACTGGAAGATGCAATGCATGAAGCAGAAATGCCTATGATGAAATCAAGAAATGCTTCATTAAATGAAACTTCGCTTAACTCTGAGGCTGTAGCACAGCGTAAATTAATTCTCAACGGTAACGCAGGAATTGAAGTTCCTTCAATTTCAGGACTGGATATTAAAATTGATGAATGGGCAAAAAACTTTGGCGGATATGTTGCAAACTCAGACTGGAGTGAAAGAAACTTTTACGCAACTGTAAAAATTCCTTCAAGCAGATTTTATGATGCAATGAACTCAACAAGCGACTTCGGCAAAATCAAAAATCACAACATCAACACAAACGATGTAACTGATGAATATTTCGACCTTGAGTCACGCATTGAAACTAAAAAAATTCTTCGTGACAACCTCAAAGGTTATCTGAAAAAAGCAGATAACATAAAAGATATGCTTGAGATTGAACGTCAGCTTAATGAAGTTGAATCAGAACTTGAATCCATTGAAGGACGTATGAAACGTCTTACAAATCAAATTGAGTTTTCTACAATTTCACTTAACTTCACACTTCCAGTAGGAAAAACAGAAAATGGTTTTGTTTTCCCGGATTATGGTGAAGGATTCAGGGAATTTGCAGAGAACTTCTTTGGATTCTTGAGAGGATTTATTCTTGCAATCTGTTATATTGTTGTATTTGGAACACCGCTTGTAGGATTGTTCTTCCTTCTTTTCTGGCTCCTTTTCGGAAAAGTCGGAATTATAAGAAAAATCTTCATGAAGTTAAAGAAATAATTCCCTATAAGGACTGTTTTTATTATAATACAGCTATGTACAAAGTAAGAATTGAAGACGATTTTGCAGCCGCACATTTTTTGCGTGATTATCATGGAAAATGCGAAAACCTCCATGGCCACAATTACAAAGTTTATGTTTACCTTAAGGGAGAACAATTAAACGAAGGTGGAATGCTTTACGACTTTACATTCTTAAAACGTGACTTAAAAACAGTCCTTTCAAAGCTGGACCACACAAACCTTAACGACCTTGTAGAAGATGGCAACGAAGTATTTGCTCAAAACCCAAGCGCTGAACGAATCGCAAAATATATCTTCGACAGTCTCTGTTCCCTATCAGAGGATTTAAAGAAACTACTTTATCGTGTAGATGTTTTTGAAACCGATAGAAACAGAGCCAGCTTCGAAATATAAAAACATTATATCTCTCAAACATTTGTATATTTCAGAACTGGACTAATCTTCTTTATTGTTCAAAATCCATTTTTCGTATATTCTTTAATTTATGATTGGAATTGTTGATTACAATGCCGGCAACATTACAAGTGTTGAACGTGCTCTTGAAAACCTCGAAATTAAATATATCCGTTCTAAAAATCCAGCAGATTTTTCTGAATGCGACAAGCTGATTTTTCCTGGCGTGGGAGATGCAGCTTATGCAATGAAGCAACTTGAAGAAACTGGACTTGGTAAATTTCTTCAGGAATGGGCAAAAGAAAACAAACCTCTTTTAGGAATCTGTCTGGGATCCCAGATTATTTTTGATTATTCCGAAGAGGGAGACACAAAATGTCTCGGTCTTATTCCTGGTAATATTGTTCATATGGAAAAACTTATGGCAAATGTTCCCGATTCGAAAAATTACAAAATTCCTCACATGGGTTACAACAATGTTACAATGGTAAATGGAGGATGCAAGCTTTTTAATACTCTTGATAATGATACTGATTTTTACTTTGTTCATTCCTATGTAATTCAACCGCATGATTCGAATGTAATCAGAGGTATTGCTGATTATGGCATAAAAGTTCCTGCCTGCATTCAAAAAGGAAATATTTTTGCCTTCCAGTTCCATCCTGAAAAATCAGGTAAGCACGGGCTTGAGCTTTTAAGAAATTTCTGTGAAGCAACCATCAACGAAAAAGGAGAGCTTTCATGTTAAAGAAAAGAATCATTGTATGCCTTGACGTTAAAGATGGTCGCACAACTAAAGGTGTAAAATTTCAGAATAATATCGATATCGGCGATCCTGTAGAAATGGCAGCAGAATACTACAGACAAGGTGTTGATGAACTTGTATTCTACGATATCATGGCAAGTGCAAGAGGTCGTGGTCCTATTCTTGATTTAATTTCAAAGGTTGCAAGCAAAGTATTCATCCCATTCTGCGTTGGTGGTGGAATCGGAACAATCGAAGACATTCGTTCTACTATTCTTGCAGGTGCTGAAAAAATCAGTTTGAACTCTCAGGCTGTAAAAAATCCAGGTCTCATAACTGAAGGTGCACGAGTATTTGGAAATCAGTGCATTGTTTTAGGAATGGATGCAGCAAAGGATGACAGTATGCCTTCTGGTTATCGTGTTTTCATTAACGGTGGACGGGTGGCGACTGAACTGGATGCTCTTTTCTGGGCAAAAAAAGCTGTAGATCTTGGTGCTGGTGAAATCGTACTTAATTCCATTGATGCAGATGGAACAAAAGCCGGCTATGAATTAACACTTACAAAAATGATTGCAGATAATGTAAAAGTTCCTGTTATTGCTTCTGGTGGCGGCGGAACTGTCGATCATATGGCAGATGTTCTTACTAAGGCAAATGCTGATGCCGCTCTGATTGCAACAATGGTTCACTCAGGCCGATACACTGTTAATTCAATTAAAGAAGAATTAACAGAAAAAGGGATTCCAGTTAGACACTAAATAGAATATTGAAAACTAAATATTTTTTATAACACCTTAAATAATTGAAAACAAATAGGATTCAACTATTTAAGGTGTTTTTTTTACAGTTCATCCCATTCAACATCTACTGATCTTATATCTGCATCCGGAATACGTTTGTACATATAACAGTCTGCGCGGTGAATTGTAATTCCTCTTGCCCTTGAAATATAACCAACTATTTCATCAGGATATTTAGGACAACAACATCCTGCCAGAGTCATAACAAAGTTTGTTGTATTACCAATTCGAATTTTTCCAGAATGAACAGAAGTCTGTTCTTTTTTTCCTTTTCCCCTTTTATGAGAACGGTTTTCTTTCTGAGGCTCATCTTCTTCTCTCTTTTGAGGTTGAACTTTAGGTTCCTGCAAATTTGCCTGGAGCCAGGCATGAATCTTCGATTTTGCTTTGTAAGTTACAACATAAGACAATTGGTTTTCAGTGGGATGATTCTGAGGCGAAGTAATGATTTCAATAATCTGTGTGTTCTTTAATGGTGTAGATAGCGGAATAATTCTGCCATCAGCTTTTGCAGAAGCAATTGTTTCTCCAATATGAGAATGAATTGCATAAGCAAAATCAACGGCTGTTGCCCCTTGAGGTAATTGAATTACATCACCATTAGGTGTAAATACAACAATTTTATCTTTAAGAAGATTATTTTTGAATTCAGAATACAAAGCTTCATCACTTATACTGTCTTCACAAAGTTTTTGAAGCTGATTCACAATTGGAAGATCTTTTACATCAACATTGTCTTTATTACTTCCTTTTTTATAAAGCCAGTGACTGGCAATACCATGTTCAGCAATGTTATGCATCTCATTGGTACGAATCTGAATTTCTAATGGTTTACCTTCGGCCATTACGGTTGTATGAAGAGACTGGTAACCATTTGCTTTTGGCATTGCAATATAATCCTTAAACCTTCCTTCAAGTGGTTTCCACAAATTATGAACAATTCCAAGAACTGTATAGCATTCAGTATTTGAATTGCATAAAATACGCATTGCAAGTAAATCATACAATTCACCGGCTTCTTTATTGCGCTTTCTCATCTTTTGATAAATAGAATAAAAATGCTTTGCACGACTTGAAATACTAACATCAATTCCAGCCTTGCTGACAGCTTTGTATAATGCCTGTTTTGTTTTTTCCAGATATTCAGCGCGCTCTTCTTTTTTCTGAGATACAATTGATTTAATCTGCTGAAATGCATCCGGGTGAAGATATTTTAATGTAAGATCTTCCAGTTCATTTTTTCCCTGCTTGATACCAAGACGATCAGCCAAAGGAGCCCAAATTTCCAGAATTTCCTGGGAAACCACTTTTTGAGTATGCTCATCTTTGTATCTGATATAACGCATATAATCAATTCGATCTGCTAACTTGATAATTATAACACGCATATCTACAGCAAGTGCAAAATACATATTTCTAACTGCATCAGCATGATTTAGAGTACTTTCACTGAAATGAACATTAGAAACTTTTTCAATATTTTTAATAAGATTGAAAATTTCAAAACCAAAAATCTGTTCAATTTCTGATTCATCAATATTATCAATCGAAAGAATATCATGAAGCAGTGCAATTACAACCGAATCTGAGTCAAGTTCAAATTCTGCAATAATGACGGCAACCCTATAAGGATGAAGATAAAATTTCGTCCCATCATCTTTTGTGAGATTATCAGTTTTTTTAATCAGATAATTCCAGGCTTTTTCGATTTTTGCTTTCTGATCATCATTGTAAAAATCAAAACGCTTAAAAAAATCATGGATCAAAAACTGAGGATTTTCTGGCAATGCTTTTTCTTCCATAATATAATTAAAAGATAATAAAAAATTATTAAAATGAATAGTAATTTCTGGAACTATAATTCACAGTTTATAACCATCTGTAACCGGCATAAATTTTAAAATCTGTTCCATCATAATTTCCGGCAAGCGTAATCAAATCTATCCATCTAGAGCTCACTCTTGCACCTAAAATAATACCTGCCGGCAGATATATATCTGCACTACAAGAAAATGACGCACTACCAAAAAGCCGGTAATAAAAATATTCAGAGCTTTCAGCACAAAGACTTATTTTCAACCAATTAACAGGTATAAAATTTATATCTAACGAAAAATAATGTGAATTATTGTAGTACCATTGTGTTCCATATTGTCTTAAAGGAATTATTTCAGAACAGCAAAGATAATAGGCAACCTGTGTTTCTATCTCCAGCCACTTTAAAGGTGTAATTACAAAATCAAAGCCACCGAATACATCAACCTGGTTATATAAATCCCCTTCATTTCGAAAATGAACTCTTCCTAATAAACCAATTTTCCATTTTCTAAACTGAAATGGATAAATAGAAAACCCGGAATTTAGATCAATTTCTTTATTAGCAAATCGTACACCTGCATCAAAATCAATTGAATTACTTTCATAAAAATATTGATTATAAAAAGCACACTGATTTATTACTGTGGTATTTGAAGTGTTAATATCTAAACCTGCAGTAACAGTCTGACAGTCAGGATTAAAGCCAGTAAGAAAAGCAGAAAAGAAGGCAATTAAAGCAATATTCATTTTTGTATTACCTCATAAGTTACTTTTTTTTCTGTCTGATTAACATGAACAAGAAGCCATTTTCCGCTTTTTGAAATACTGCTGAAATTAGTATCTTCAAAAGCGCCAAAGTCTGTAAATCTTGTCATATGTGTATGACCAGAGAAAAAGTTTTTAACACGACTAACTGACATCAATGCCAATAAACGGTTTCGCTCTGTCAGATTCTGCATTCTGAAATATAAATCTCCTTCTGTCGTTAAGGGAAAATGTGAAAACAAAAGTTTATTTTTATTATCCTTTGAAAATTCATCACATAAAGAATTGTACTGATTTAAACCAAGAGACCCACTTGCAGAATCAATGAAATAAAATGAAAATTCCTCAGTAGAAAATTTATAAAAAGATGTATATGGAAAAACCTTTTCTTTATAGTACTTCCATCCGGAATTATATAAATCGTGATTTCCAGCAACAGAATAAGTTTTTATACCAGCGTGAACTTTTATCTGATTAGTAAAAGCAACATATTGATCATATTCCTCAGGCTTTCCGCTATCTGTATTATCTCCAAGACTTACACAGAAAGAAGGCTTTTTATCAGGATTTGATTGAACACTATCAAGCCAGTTCAAGAAATCTGTTTCCCGTCTTTGAAATGATGGATGACCAAAATGAATATCTGTAAAAATAACAAAATTAAAATTACCAGTTAATGGTATTTCATCAACTTCTTCACCCGTAAGATGCTTTATACTGGAACAGCGAGAATTCAGATTTTCATCATGGCCAAAAATTTCATTAAGTCCAAAAGAACAACTGGAACAAATAAGACAAATAAATAATAATAGAGCGAATACGGATTTTTTCAAATTATCGTCCTGTATCTCTTACCTGACCTTCAATATAACCAGTATCTTTTACACGCAGCAAAGTTCCTTTCTGTAAATCATATTCTGTATAAAGTACACATTTATGTCCATTACATACCCAGTTACGAACACAGCCTGTTTCAGGATCAAGTAAAAGCCATTTTCCTTTTTCAGCTTTGGTAGAAACAACATCTGGAGAAACAAATTCAAGCTGACTGTCATAATCAACCATATTGAGACCTTCATATTCGTACATACTCCAGCCTTCTTTTTCTTCTGCAGGAATAATTCTCCTGTCAGGATTTAATTCATAATCTTTAAGTCGTGCTTCACGGGCTTTTGGATGCATTGCATCCAATTCTGATTGAAGTTCAGATTTTGTTTTCTCTGCACACTCAAGCACATTTTTCCTTTCCTCTGCAGAAAGTTTTTTTCCGATTGTGGCACTTAAATCATATGCACTATCAGAAGCTCCCTGAGTAGTTTTATCAGCATCAGCACGGGAATAATAAAAACCTGTCGTAGATTCACGATGACTTACATTTTCCAGTTCATCAATAAATGGTTTTGCTTCTTCTTCTGTAATTTTTCCATCAAGAGCATCAAGAGCTTTTCGATATGCACGGGTTACCAGTGCAACATAGTAAGTGCTTTTCATGCGACCTTCGATTTTAAGAGAATCAAGACCGGCATCTCTCATATCTTTCAAATGCTCAATCATTCTTATATCTTTACTTGAAAGAATAGCTGTAAAATCATCACCTTCGAAAATAGGGAAATATTCACCACCTCTGCTGTGCTCTTCAATTGAAAGTGCACCACTTTCTGCCAGCTGTTTAGGATCCATTTTAAGATCAAAATCCCAGCGACATGTATGAGAACAAAATCCACTTTGTGCACTTCGTCCTGTTAAAAGAGAAGACATCAGGCAACGACCGCTGTATGCAATACACATTGCACCATGAACAAATGCTTCAAGTTCCATATCTGGAACTGCATCTTTAATTTCACGAATTTCCTTTAAACTAGCTTCTCTTCCTAATACAACACGATTAAAACCAAGTGATTTATACATCTTAACAGCTTCCCGGTTTATACAGCTGGCCTGTGTACTTAAATGAAGCTCTGCATCAGGAAAATATTTTTGAATAATTGGAACTACGCCTAAATCCTGAACAATAAATGCATCAATAGGATACTGCTTAAAATAATCTATATCACGAAGAAAATTATCAATATCACTATTATGAAAACAGATATTCAATGCACAATGAAGTTTTTTTCCTGGAAATTTATTTTTAAGCTCAATTACTTTTTTATATTCATCTTCATAAAAGTTATCAGCTTTTACTCGAAGTGAAAATTTTTTTAATCCGATGTATGCAGCATCAGCACCATAGGCATAAGCGTAATAAAGTTTTTCTACATTACCAGCAGGTGATAAAAGTTCCATTTTAGAAATCCTTAAACAATTTTTAGGCTTCTCTATCAAGCCCGCTTTCAAGAACTGGCGCACGAGTCAAGGTTGCATCATCTATCTTTTCTTCTTCATAAGTAATAAGACGACCAATCTTTTCAACTGCAAGATGCGCCTCTTCAATATATTCATCAGCCATCTGAAACATAAACATCATTTCTGGCCAGACATCAAGGTCACAAATACAACCTGCATCATGAAGATTACGCTGAAGCTGCTTTGCATCTTCAAGAAGAATTTCCTTTTCACCCATCTGAATATAAACAGGTGGGAACCCTTTTAAAATTTCTTTCGCAGCAAGTAAAGAAGAAACAAGAGGATTTGAAAGATTTGGTTCATTAGTGTAAAGATCTGCACAACGGCGAAGACAATCTCCAGTCATTATTTCATCATGAACTTTTTTTTCTTTAATCAAAGGAGAATCAGAAGAAAGATTCAACCATGGAGAAATAAGAATAACATGGCTGATACATTCCCTATATCGTTCGCGAAGATTGATTAAAAGAGCCATTGCAAGGGATGCACCAGAACCGTCCGCAGCGATAATTATTTCTGGCTGCTCAGATTTTTTATTTGCTCCTGCATCCAATGAAAGGGCAATCTGTTCTTCTGTAAAAACAGAACGAAATACAATCTGAAGATCTTCAATACCATTAGGATAAGGGAAAGCCGGTGCTAATCTGAATTCTGGAACTACAACTCTACAGGATGTAGCATTAGCCAATGTTGCACAAAAAGAACGATATGCACTTTTAGAACCACCAACAAAAGAACCACCATGAATGTAAATCATGATTCTCTCGGTTGAATAGACTGGTGGCATTAAAACATCACAGCGAACATTTCCGTAGTTATGTTCATTACACTCAACATCATTAGGTAAAACAGGAGAATAAAAAGCTTTATCAAGATTTTTTCTAAAAACATCAAGATCCTGCTTTGTGGAATAAATAAGAGACTTTAATTTTTTTATTGCTGCTTTTCTGTCATGTGCACTATTCATAATTAAATCAGTATAGCAAAAATGTCCATTTTGTGCTATATTTCGCCTATGCCAATTAAAATTGATTCGGATTTGCCTGCGTGTAAAGTCCTTGAAAGTGAAAACATATTCGTAATGACAGGTTCCCGTGCCGTTTCTCAGGATATTCGTCCTTTGAAAATTGCCATTGTTAACCTTATGCCTACTAAAGTTACAACTGAAACTCAGCTTCTTCGCCTTTTGGGTAATACTCCTCTTCAGATTGAAATTTCACTTGTACAAATGGAAAATCATGTCTCAAAAAATGTTGGCACTGATCATCTCGAAAAGTTCTATATTAATTCAAGTGATGTATTTAAACAGAAGTTTGACGGAATGATTATTACAGGTGCACCTGTAGAGCAGCTTCCTTTTGAAGATGTTGACTATTGGAACGATCTTTGCAAAATCATGGATTACGCAAAGACAAATGTTTTCTCCACACTTTATATCTGCTGGGGAGCACAGGCAGGACTTTACCATCATTATGGCGTTCCAAAATATGGACTTAATCAGAAACTGTTCGGCATTTACAAAAACAAACGTTCTACAGGACCAGATCCACTTCTCCGTGGTTTTGATGATTTATTCCCTATTCCACAGTCTCGTCACACAACAATTAAAAAGGAAGATATCATTAAACACGATGACCTTGTTATTCTGGCAGAAAATAAAGACATCGGTCCAACTATTATAAAAACAAAAGACAATCGTGCAATCTTTATGACAGGTCATCTTGAGTACGATTCAGAAACTCTAAAAACTGAATATTTCAGAGATGTAGATAAAGGTCTTGAAATAAACATTCCTGTTAACTACTTTCCCTTTGATGATCCTTCAAAAGAACCATATTCAAGCTGGAGAAGTACTGCTCATCTTTTCTACTCAAACTGGCTTAACTATTATGTATATCAGGAAACACCATTTAACTTTGTAAAATAGGAATTTAAAATATGACAATCAAAGCATCCAAAGCAGCAAATTTCGGAAATGGAAAAACAATCCGTGTACCAGGTTCAAAGAGCCATACTATCAGAGCTCTTATTCTTGCAACCATGAGTGAAGGAAATACAAAAATTACAAATCCACTCAAAAGCGCAGATGCTCTTTCTACAGCAAAGGCTGTTCAGAAAATCGGAGCTAAAGTAACATTCCATGATGAGGAAAACTACTGGCTCGTTGAAGGATGCGGAAATAACATTCACCTTCCAGAAGATGAAATCGATGTAGGAAATTCTGGTTCCCTCATGTATTTCATTTCTCCTGTTCTTGCAACTTTACCTGGACGATGTGTAATAAACGGTGATGAATCAATTCAGAAACGTCCCGTAGTTCACTTAACAGATGCACTTACAAAAATGGGCGCAAACGCTTTTTCTCAGAAGGAAGGTTCTGTATGTCCCCCATTTGAATTTACAGGCCCTATCAATAATAACAAAGTCCTGATAACAGAAGGAAAACTTTCACAGTACATTTCTGGAATCATGATGGCTTCGACGCGCCTTACAGGAACAACAAAGCTTGAACTTACAGATCCACAGGAAACTCCATACCTTTCAATGACAAAATACTGGCTTGATAAATATGGCGTTGAAAGCACAATTTCTGATGACTACAAAAACATTTCTGTAACAGGGCCAGTAACACTTAAAGCCCACGATGTAATTATTCCATCAGACTGGGAAGCAGTTGCATTCCCACTCATTGCAGCTTTAATCGCAAACGAAAACATTGTAATTTCTGACATTGACGATTCAGGAACACAAGGTGATGAAAAAATTGTTGAACTTTTAAAGGATTACGGTGCTGACATTATCTGGGACAAAAAAGCTAAGACACTTGAAGTAAATCCACAGCTTAAAAACAAATCTAAAAATGAAAAACATTTACTCAACAGAATCTTAAGCGTAAAAGGAACTGAAAAAACAATTAATATGGCAGCATACCCTGATGCAATCTGCGCACTCTGTGTTATTGCTTGTTTTGCTGATGGAAAAACGGTATTTACAGACATCGACATCTGTCGCAAAAAAGAAACTGACAGAATCGTCGTAATGACAGAACTTCTTAAAAGCCTTGGTGCTGACATTGAAGACAAAGGTGACACACTTGTAATCAATGGACACTCACCTTTCGTAAAAACACCAAACGGAATTGAAAATAATCCAGAGTTTAAGATGCACGGCGGAACAGTTGATTCTTACCTTGATCACCGTGTAGCAATGAGTCTTGCATGTTACGGCTTGTTCTTACCTGAAACAGATGCTGTTTATGTAAAAGATGCAGAATGCTGTAATGTTTCTTTCCCGGGATTTTTTGACACTATGAACTCAAGTCTCGGTACTGAATTCGTCAGTGCTGATAAGTAGCTTCCAGCAGATTTAGTTCACCAACAAAGGCATATACGTTCTCAATGGAATGAGTGTAGACTTTACGTTTATTTTCGTTATAGAAATTTATATCAACATTGTAAAAGCCTTCTGGTACGGTAATTCCTGCAACACTTGCATATCCAGGGAAATATCTAGAAATGCGTACATCAGCTCGTTCTGTAATTTCCGTAGAGATTTGGGAAAAAAAATTAAGCACTGTAAATAAGTCACTAAGCTGCCTATCATCTGTGACCCGCGAAGCAATTTCATAAGCACCTGAAGTTGCGGCTTTACCTACAGAGCGGATAACAGCTCTTGCATAAATCGAAGCAAAATGCTGCTTATAAGTATCAGAGGCAATATTATCAATACTTTCAATCGCATGAAGATTAACCTTATAAACGTTTCCTGTTTCGGCATTTGTCAGCACAGCTTGAATTGCACGAATATTTGTGGGTCTGTGCTCCATTATCGGAATAGCAAATTTATAATATGCATTTGCAAACGGAATACGAATTACCTCTTCTACTTTTACCGGACTTTTTCCTGTAAAACATACAAAATTAACTCTGGCATTATCTTCAGGTAATATAAGTTCTTCTTCAAGATTTTGAGGCTTCGAAAAATTATATAACGTTGGCTGAAATTTAAAAGCATCGTTAATTTTTTCCAGATCAATTCTAGCTGCATCAGAATCACCTGCTGTTCTGTATAAAAGCATACTTAAATACCTTGCCAATGCACTATTATGGAACTTAACCTCGGAATCAACACAATCTAACTCTGTTTTAGCAAAATCAGAACTTACACTGGCTTTCAGACTATCAATTACAGCCTGATATTCTTTTCCTACAAGCTTCATTTTATTATCAAAGCGTCTGATTTCAACCATTGCATCTTCTATTTTATAAAGATGGATATAATTCAGACACATGAAAATATTTGTATAAATATCCTCGTATGTTTCACCTGGATAGTCTATAACAGTATCATTAATTAATATGGAGCCAACAGCTTGAGAAATACTTTTTGTAAAGTTTTTCTGTATTTCAACTTCTGCCTTGGAAAAATTATCAGTTGATTTTTCATAGTCACCGGCAAAGTGCTGAAGAATCCCCATATCAAGATAGGAAAGTACTTTATCATGAGGTCCATAATAATAGTCATGCATTTCATAAAGCTTATAACTGGCTTCATCATAGTGACTATTACAAATCTGATTTTCAATTGGTGAATAATCAAGATCAGCAGTTGAGAGGCAGGAATTAAAACTTACTGAAAGAAAGAGAATAGTTGCAGTAGTGTTTATGAATTTTAATATGGATTTCATATACTCATTAACACTGCAAGAGTTTCTGCGTCCTTTATAATGTTATCTATTATACAATATTCATTAGGCATGTGAGCACATTCATCCAAAGTTCCCCACACAACACAGTTGTAACCATGATTTCGAAGTTCTGCACCAACAGTACCACCACCGATCCCAATAATTTTTGATTCAATACCATGAGTATCTTTAAGTGCCTGACTTAAAAGCTGAACAACCTTTGCGTCTTTAGGAGTTGCAACAGACTGTGCTTTCTGTAAAAGCTTATATGTTATTTTTACACCAAAATTAATTTCAATTTTTTTGCAGATTTCTTCAACTTTTACAAGAACTTCATCACAACTATAACAAGGAAGTATTCGGCAATCCATATACATAACATCACTGCCAGGAATAATATTCACACCATCAACATTTGCTTTACGCATTGTAGGTTCGAAAGTTGAATAATCAGGTGTAAACAAAGCGTCTTTATTATTAAAAGCAGCTTTCAATTCACGATTTAATTCTACTGCAAGATGACTTGCTGCAAGGCATGCATTCTTACCTTCATCAGGGCGAGATCCATGACATTGTTTACCAGAAGTTGTAAATTCAATCCAAAGTATATTTTTTTCTGCAACTTCAATTGTTTCGCCCTTTGAGTCTCCACCATCAGGAATAATTATCAAATCTTCTTTTTTAAATATATCAGTATTTTCAAGAAGCCAGATAATTCCATAATGACTTCCAACTTCTTCATCAGCTGCGAACAATAATTTTACAGTATGTTTTGGTTTAATTCCAAGATTTGTATAAGCCCAGGCGGCAGCAAAAGCACTTACCAATCCCTGCTGATTATCTTCAACGCCACGACCATAAAGCTTTCCATCTTTTTCTAACACTGTCCAAGGATCTGTATTCCACAGAGAAAGATCTCCTGCAGGAACAACATCCAGATGAGCCATTACCCACACTGAATAATCATCGCTTTCACCGTCAATAGTTGCAACAAGATTAGGACGGATGCCACCCTTAGCTCTTGCATCAGGAGCATCATATCGTTCAAGCTTTGTAATTCCATGAGAAATCAAGAAAGCCTGTAAAGCTTCACACTTATCCAGCTCACCTTCTCCTCCATTTTCAGGAGCCATTGCTTTGTGACTTGTAAGAATTTTTTCAAGTTCAATATATTCTTTTCTATTTTCTTTGATAAAGGATCTTAATTTCTCTAAAGACATTATTTATGTTCCTTATTGTATCTCTGATATGCTTTATAAGTTGAATCAATCAATGTATCAATATCTGAGTATTCTGCTTTCCAGTTAAGTTTTTCAGCAGCCTTCTTAGAAGTTGCATACAAACATGCTGGATCTCCAGGACGACGTTCAACATAGTCAGCAGGGATTGGCTGTCCTGTAATCCTTCTTGCTGCTTCAACCATTTCAGTTACTGAAGTTCCTTTTTCACTTCCAAGATTTACTGTAAGACTTTCATTATTTTTTACAATGTAATCCAATGCCTTTACATGAGCCCTTGCAAGATCTGTTACATGAACATAATCACGAATACAAGTTCCATCCGGTGTATCATAGTCCTTTCCAAAAATCTTCATTTTATCACGCATACCGCAAGCGACTTCCATGATAATAGGAAGAAGATTCGCAGGATTCTGTTCCAATCCATAAAGAACTCCATCTGGATCATATCCTGCAGCATTAAAGTAACGGAGTGCTGCAAATTTGAGACCCTTGATTTTGTCATACCACTTCATAAATTCTTCAATTGAAAGTTTTGTATAACCATAATAATTTTCAGGATCTTTTGGATGATCTTCATCAATTGGAAGATATTTTGGTTCACCAAAAACTGCTGCACTAGACGAGAAAACCATATATTTACAGTTATGTTCAACAGCAGAGTTCAAAATATTTAATGTTCCAGTAATGTTATTAACAGAATATTTTTCGGGATTAATCATTGATTCCCCAGCAGCTTTAAATGCTGCAAGATGAATGAATGCATCAAATCCACGTGCAAAAGCTTTATCAAGAGAATCCTTATAAAGGATATCACCAGCAATAAAATCATTTTCCTTAAACAGATTCTGTAAAAGTCCACTTGAAAGATTATCAAAAACTGTAATTTCATGTCCTTGAGCCATCAATTCTTTTACAACATGACTTCCAATATATCCTGCACCACCAATAACTAAAACTTTCATAAGTACTCCTGAAAGAATATATTTTAAACTATTGAATTCTTACACTTTTCTTGATTTTTATCAAGTCATGTCATATTTACATTGAACACAAAAAAAGGCTGCCAGATTTATCCAGCAGCCTTCGAAATTCCTCTTATTAAAAATTAGAAGAACATAATTACAAGCTTAGAAGCAAGTACGATTGATACTAATGCAAAAGGATATGTTGCAGCATAAGCAGCAGATACTTCATCAGTTCCTGCAGTTGCAATCAAAGTTCCAAGAGCTGGAGTTGAAGTCATACCACCTGTGATAGAACCAAGGTTGTTCAAAATACTGAGCTTAAATACATAGCGTGCAATTATATAACCAACGATCATTGGAACTGTTGTCATTACTGCTCCGTAGATAAAGTATGTCCAACGGAATTTTTCAATAAAGTTAACACCACCTGGAACACCAGCACCAATAAGGAAGAGAACAAGACCAAGCTCGCGCATAAAGTTCAATGTTTCTTTTTTGATTCTACAATCAAGACCACCAATATGTGCAAAATGACCAACAATCAAACCACCAATCAAACATCCACCAGAGTTTCCAAGTGAGAAGTATGACATGATTGTCTGACCATTTTTTTCAATTGTTCCTACAGGAATCTTAATTGCACCAATGAGACATCCAACAGCAACAGCTACAAAGAATGCAAAGAATCCAAATGGGTCAACCTGAATAAACTTTCCTTTTAATTCAGGAATCTTAACCTGATTTGCAGCCTGGAAGTTTGCAACTTCTTTAGGCATATCAACTTTAAGAATCTTTGGAAGAATCTGAACGAAAAGAACAACACCAAGAACGCCAAATGTGTAAGCAATACCATAACCTGCTGTTACATCAGCTTCAATAGCCTGAGCACATTCCTTACCAGCACTGAATCCAGGAGTAGATGTAAGACCACCAGTCAAAAGACCAACAGCCATTGAAGAACTCATGTTTTTATCAAGAACAGTAAAGAGAATCGCAGTTCCTGCACCTACGGCAATTACTACAATACCAATTACAATATATGCAAGTGTAGATTTATTGAAAGAACGGAAGAACTTAGGACCAGCAATCAAACCTACAGCTGTTACGAATAACGCAGTACCGATATTAGAAACGATTCCAAAGTTTGCCTTGATTTTATCACTAAAAAGGACGATTTCTTTTGTTCCGATTTTAAAACTTGGAACAAAGTGACACAATACACCAAAAAGCAATGCAACAAGCAAAACACCTGCTGTTCCTAATTCGATGCCCTTAACTTTTACAGCACCTACAAGATAACCAATTGCACCAATTGCAAATACGATGAAAATAAATGACAGAGCAGATGAAACAACTCCGGCTAAATAACCAGTCATTTTTTTACAACCTCTTTATTAAACTAAGATAACTTATTTTACAGTTTTTTTATTTATTAAACTATATGTTTTAATAAATAATTTTATTTTTAATAGGAATATTCCCCTTCTGCAGTTGAAAAAAAAGACTGCTCTTTTACAAGCAGTCTTTATGTAATTCAGTTAAGAATTATTTCTTTGCTGTTTTTTTAGCTGGTGCTTTTTTTGCAGAAGCTTTTGCATCTGGCTTTTTTGCTGCAGTTTTTTCAGCAGCCTTTTTTGCAGGAGCTTTCTTAGCAGGAGCTGCTTTTACAGCAGGTTTCTTTACAGGACATGTAGAAGCACCTGGAATTGCTTTTTCGAATTCTGTGTTTCCATGTGTGTAAGAAGGAAGAATTTTTGGAGAAACAGCATCACCCTTAATTTTTGCAGCAGCTCTTGCTTTTTCGAATTCTGTTACATGTTTAAGAGTCATCTTAGATGTTTCTGTCATTTTGATCTTCTTGAACATCTTTCCTGCTTCAATACCAGCTTCACGACCAAATACAACTACATCCAAAAGTGAGTTACCCATAAGGCGGTTTGTTCCGTGAACACCACCAGATGCTTCTCCAGCAACTAAAAGGTTTGGAATATTTGTATGACATGTAGAGTTGATTTCAACACCACCATTCTGGTAATGGAGTGTAGGATATACAAGGATAGGTTCCTTTCTGATATCGATTCCATATTTGATGAACATGTTGTACATAGCAGGAATTGATTTAAGGATTGTTCCTTCTCCGTGGATCATTTCGATCATCGGAGTATCAAGCCATACTGCTGGCTGTACATCATTTTCAACACCGCGGCCTTCACGAACTTCACGGATGATACCAGAAGCGTTAACGTCACGAGTTTCAAGTGGGTGAATGTAAACTTCACCGTCTTTATTAATAAGTTTAGCTCCAAGTGAGCGAACTTTTTCTGTAACGAGTTTACCAAGGATCTGTGTTGGGTAAGCAGCTCCAGTTGGATGATACTGCAAAGAATCCTGATACAAGAGTTTTGCACCAGCACGATAAGCAATAACCAAACCATCAGCTGTAGCACCGTAGTGATTTGATGTAGGGAATCCCTGGTAATGCATACGTCCAGCACCACCAGTAGCGATGATTACAACTTTAGCTTTAGCAATGCGAAGTTCTCCAGTTTCAACGTTCATTAAAACTGCACCACAAGCTTCACCCTTATCGTTTTTAATCAATTCAATTGCAGCTGTAAAATCTACGATTGTAATTGAATCAGGTCTGTTCAAAGCTTCATCGCGGAGTGTACGCATGATTTCTGCACCTGAGTAGTCTTTACAAGCGTGCATACGTTTGCGGCTTGTTCCACCACCATGTGTTGTTACCATTGTACCATCAGCTTCTTTATCAAATTCTACACCAAGGTCATTGAGCCATTTGATTACTGATGGAGCTTTGTTTGTAAGTGTGTATACCAATTCTGGTTTACCATCAAAGTGTCCGCCACCATAACAGTCAAGGAAGTGCTGTGCTGGTGAATCATTTGGTTTATCAGCAGCTTGAATACCACCTTCAGCCATCATTGTGTTTGCATCACCTGGACGAAGTTTTGTGGCCAAAAGAACTTTAGCACCTGCTTCTGAAGCCATGATTGCAGCAGAACAACCTGCACCACCGGCACCAATTACCAGTACATCTGTTTCGTAGTCAACGTGGTTAAGGTCAATCTGGTCTGCTGTGTAGCGAGGTTTTGCCTGAAGCATTTCTGCAAGCTCGATAGGTGCTTTCTGACCCTTATTAGGACCAATCTTAAGTTCTGTAAACTGTTCCTTAATGCGGTCTGGGTGGAATTTTAACAACAAGTCATCTTTCTGTTCTGCAGTAAGACGATCATGTTCGAATTTAAGGTTTGCTTCGCGTTTTTCTGCAACGATTTTTGCAGCATCGTCAAGATAGTTTCCGTACATATTCGTCTCCTATTATTTTTCGATGTCTCTGGTATTATAAAGCTCTTTAATTTTTGCTTTATCACCAGTACACATAGCGATTAATTTCTTAATGTCTTTTTCACATTTTCCTTCATCAATTTCTGCAACACGATCAATGAGGTGCTGAGCCTGTGGCTGAAGGTATTTACCGTTCAAACGGCGAGCAAGCTCTGCAACCTGTGGGTGTGAGATTCCTGCTGGACAACGTGATGAACAACATCCACACATTACACAGTCGAATGAAAGTTCAGCACATTTTGCATAATCACCACGCTGAGCGTAAGCGATGTACTGCATTGTCTGTAATTCCTGAGGACAAGCACGAGTACAAGCATTACAACCTACACATGAGTAGATTTCTGGGTAAAGCTGCATCATTACTGACTGTTCAGGTTTAATTTCGTTGATGTTATAAATCTGTTTAACAAGTGGGAAGAAAGGAAGTGTTGCGATATACATATCGTTTTCAACTTTCTTAGAACAAGCCAGACAAGTCTGGAGCTGGTTAGTTCCTTTAATACGATAAATTGTAGCACAAGCTCCACAGAAACCGTTTCTACATCCACAGCCACGTTTCAGCTGGTAACCAGCATATTCCATAGCATTCATAATTGTTAATTCAGCTGGAACATCATATTTTTTTCCAAAAATATAAATTGTTGCCATTTCTTTATTTTCCATTGTAGTCTCCACGACAGCGCCACGGATGGCACGTCATAAGTTAATTCTATCATTGCACAAGTTTTTGCAATTGCAAAAACTTGTAATCAAAAATTACAGGATGTAATTTTTGATTAGTATTCTGGTGGAAGTTCACCAAGCTGGTTAAAGCTGAATACAGGACCGTCTTTACAAACAAATTTGTCACCGATATTACAGCGTCCACACTTACCGATACCACACTTCATTCTCATTTCCATTGTAGTGAAGATCTGTTCATCTTTAAATCCAAGATCTTTCAAAATCTTCAATGACATGTGGATAAGAATTGGAGGTCCACACATAATAACTGTCATTCCTGAATCAGGATTGAGTTCAGTAATGTATGGTGGAACAAATCCTACGTGTCCATCCCATCCTTCTTCTGGACGGTCGATAGTAATATCGATTGAACAGTTAGGCTGTTTCATCCATGAGTTCTGCATTTCATCAAGGCGTACAAGGTCAGCCTTTGAACGGGCACCGTAAATTACCTGAATCTTTCCATAGTTAGCACGATTATCCATCATGTAGTTAACTACAGAGTGTACTGGAGCAATACCAATACCACCGGCAATTACAAGAATATCTTTACCTTTAAGTGCACCTTCTACAGGGAATCCGTTACCAACTGGACCGCGGAGACAAATCTGCTGTCCGATTTCTGCAGAGTGCAACCATTCAGTTACAACACCACATCTTTTGATAGAGAATTCCATGTGAGTTTCAAGTGTTGGTGAAGATGTGATAGAAATCATTGATTCACCTACTCCAGGTACGATGAGCATTGCACACTGACCTGGAATGTGGTTGAACAATTTTTTTCCATCAAGACCAACTACACTGAAAGTTTTTACATCAGGAGTTTCCTGTTTGATATCAATGATTTTTCCTACATAAGGAATAAAGCTTTCGTTGTTTTCCATCTCTTTCTCCTATTCCTTAGATATCATCACTTTCGTTAATAGCTTTAATAACTTTAACGATGTTCATATTAACTGGACAGTTTTCAACACAGCGTCCACAACCTACACAGGAATACATTCCTTCATGTGCCATTGGGTAATACATAAGCTTATGCATAAAGCGCTGACGTGAGCGTTCTTTCTGAGTGTGACGTGGATTTTCTGCAGCCATTTGAGTAAAGTCATTGTACATACAAGAGTCCCAGCAGCGAATCTGACGAACGCCATTACCTGTATCAAAGTCACGAACATCGAAACACATACAAGTTGGACAAACATATGTACAAGTTCCACAACCTACACAAGGTTCAGAAACTTTATCCCAAACTTTTGAGTTGAAGATTTTAAGCATGTCTTTGCCCTGGAACTTAGAAAGATCAAGATGTGCAAATGGCTGAGCTTCAACTTTAGCTTTAATGTCTTTTTTTACTTCTTCAACAGCAGCATCTGCGCTGTCTGTCAAAGCAGCTTTTGCATTTTCTATAAATTTCTTACCTTTGTCTGTGTTAGCCTGGAAGAAATATTTTCCGTCTGCCAGCCAGCAGCTTACATCTCCACCAGCAGGTGAAGCAGCAAGGGAAGCATCAATTCCGAATGTTGAACAGAAACATGTTTTTGCTGGATCATTACATGCAAGAACAATTACAGTTCCGTGTTCACGACGGTTTTTATAGTATGAATCTACAGGATCCATGTTAAGGTAAACGTTGTCAATTGCAGTAAAGCCTTTAGCATCACATGCACGAACACCAAAGATAACAAAGTCTTCAACTTCTTTTCTTGGATCAACAACTTTTACTTCTTGACCGTTTAATTCATAAGAAACCATGTGTTCTGTTTTTGGAAAGAAGAAATCTTTAGCAGAACGAGTTGTTTTCAAGCTTTCAGAAAGTTTTGTGCCTTTTTCCCATCTTGCAAAATCAGCTTTACCTGAATTGTTATCAACAGGCAAATACAAAGGCTGTGCAGAACCAATCAGTTCAAATAATGAATCAATTTTATCTTTTGCGATACTAAGCATTATTCATTACCTCCGTCTTTTGA
>JAHAZA010000078.1 GCA_018385415.1 Treponema sp.
TTACTGGTACCGCGAGGAACTGCAAAAAATCTGCCGCTCACTTGGTATAGACGCCAGTGGCATAAAGGCAGAACTTAACCACAATATCAAAGAGTATTTCAAGGGAAATATTATCCATACAAGGGGGCGACTATTACCCTTTGTAAACCTCAAGCGACGATGTTGTCTATCCCAACTGATTCTTTAATTCCCCAATCAGTTTTTCACTCTTCTTAAAAGAATCACTAAGCATTTGCAAAAGCTCACCTGTAGTATGTGTAACTTCCTCTTCCTTCACAAAGGGATTTTTTATATCAAGATTCTATCCGCTTTCTGCAATCTTTTCTACAGGGATTTTCCAAGCATGTTCATTTTCAACACGTTTTCCGCAACTACAAGAGGATATTGGCCCGGCTCTGCACTTGCGATTCCAGTTGTGCCTTTTACGATTTTGCAGATGTCACCAATTTTTACTTTTTTCCATTCGCTCATTTCTTATTCCTTCAACAAATCCATCAAACCAATGTTTATAAACAGATTATCTTTTCCCACTTTCATGCATTTTAGGATTCCAATATCTTCCAACTGATGCAAATATCTAGAAGCGGCTTTGCGTTCTACTCCAAGTGATTTAACAATGAATTCTACTTTGCAATATGGATTTTCATAAAGAGTTTCTATCAATTCTTTTGAATAGATTTTAGGAGCTTCTGTTTTTACTTTTTCTGCAGTATCTTCCAAAAGTTTTTTTATGGCTTTTACTTTCTGGATTGTATCGGCTGCAGTTTCTTCAATTCCTTTTAGAATAAAAATAATCCAGTCTTCCCAGGCCTCACTTAAACGTACATTTTGTAAAAGCTTGTAGTAATTGTTTTTATTTTTAATTATGTATGAACTGAGATATAAAATTGGAACATCAAGGTGATGTTTCAAAATCAAATAGAGTATATTTACGATTCGTCCTGTTCTACCGTTGCCATCATAAAATGGATGAATACTTTCAAATTGATAATGTAGAATAGCAAGCTTTGAAAGACTATCGTCTTCGTTATTCAGATATTCAGTAAAATTTTTTAACAGTTCATCTATTTCTTCTTTTGACTGAGGTGGAGTATAAACAACTTCATTTGTTGTGTCATTTACAAGTTTTGTTCCGGGCATAGTTCGGATTCCTGCATCATTTTGAACCAGAACTTTTTGAATCTGAACAATATCATTTATTGAAATAAAATCATGTTCCTTAAGTTGATTAAAACCTGAGTACAAAGCTTCACGGTAGAACATAACTTCTTTTGTAGCTGAGTCAATTTTCTTTACTGTCTCTGATACAGCCTTATAAAGATCATCTTTTGTTGTGATGATGTTTTCTATTTCTGAACTGTCTTTTGACTCCTGAAGTACAACTGCATTTATAAGAATTGATTGATTGGGAATAAGATTTGCACAGCCTTTTAATTCGGCAAGCATTTTTACAGCTTTGTTTTCTGCTTTGAGAATCTTGATCGTTTCCGTTTTTGAAGAATCAATTGGGAGCTTTTGTAATTCAGTCATGTCCCAATTATACACCACTTTGGTACATAAAACAAGAAATATGTACCAAATTTTGTAATTTTGGTATATATGAAAGAGACGTGCACAAATTTTGAGATTTTTGGTACATAATGTCTGTTATTACCAATTTTTTCGTATATACGCATTTTTAGGGAATAGAAATATTTACGCTGCGCTGTAAATCTCTGCTTCCAGTTCTTCTATAATGACGCTCTTCTTTTCTGCATTGTTCCAGGTCTGCAAGAAATTGTCGAGGGAACGGTATGAAGTGAGGATTCCTGTTTTGCAGTATTCCTTTACGCTTGTTGTAATAAGGTGGCCGTCTGCATCTAGATACTGTTTGCGTTCGCTTAAGATGCTTACATCTACGTCGTTCACAAAAAACTTTGGCTTTGGAACATAAGGCGGTGTATCTTCTCCCAGCTCATATCCTTCAAAATTTTCGTTTCCGTATACTTCTTCGGCGAACTCTGTCATGGAGCCGATGTTTTCATCAAGACAAATTACTTTACAGGTCTGTGCGTCTGTTCCTGTGCTCATCAGTTTTGAAGTTGTAGCAATTACCGGGAACTGCTGTTCAGAATTTAAAAAAATCTTCAAGATATCCTTTTGCAACCGGATCATCACAAGTAATTCTGTTCGTTCATCAATTACAATGTTGCGGTCAAAATCTTTTGTGTTGTAAAGGCGGTCTTCTATAAGCTCGCCGTTAATATCAGTTTTGCCGCACTCAGGACGATAGATAATCTGAAATGCGGCCCGCAGTTTTTGCGATACTGAATTACAAAGCCATCTCCATTACTTGAAATAGCATCTGGAATATCAAGAGTTCCCGCATATTCCAGAGCCTGTTACATTCCAGCTCCAATTGTGTGAGTGTTGTCTTTTGCCTCTACAACAGCCAATGGAATGTTTGGTTTGTAATATATGATTATGTCAGCACGTTTTTTCTCGCCGCGTTTTGTCTTTTTCCTTTTACAAAAATACGTCCTGCTGTAAAAGTAACTTCTTCGCGAATCTGAGTCTACTTATTCCAGCCAGATTGTTCAATTGCAGGAAGAATGTACTTTGTGATGATGTCTCGTTCGGATAGACTTTTCTTTGAGTCCATGGATTATATTATAACACAAATATAAAGGAAGTTTAAATCATTCTTTTTTAAACCAACATTACATAAAATATGACACTTAGTTGTCATATTTTATATGTTATTTTATAAGCATCCGGCTGGACAAAATTCTGCCGGGTTATACAGGAGGCCTTCAATGCCTTTTGATTATAAGAAAGAATTCAAAGACTTCTATCTCCCACCGGCAAAGCCGCATATTGTTCACATTCCCAAAATGCAGTTTGTCGCAGTTCGAGGAAAGAGAAATCCTAACGAGGAAGACGACGAATACAAAAGTGCCCTTGCAGTACAATATGCAATCGAATACACAATCAAACTGATGGATTCCTTCGCCCTCAACAATGGCTGGCAGCTGGATTTTTCAACCACAAGACTTCATCACGAAATCTATCTGAACGACCCGCGCAAAACGCCGCCCGAAAAATTAAGGACTGTTATAAGACATCCAATAAGGAGGCGTGATAAAAAAGTAAACGAGCAAGAGGATATGTGATATGCTAAAGAGATTTAGCGGAAACCAGGCGTTAGTTCGGCATTTTTAGTAGAAGCAAGACTTCTGGAAAGGAGAATGAAGAGCTATC
>JAHAZA010000079.1 GCA_018385415.1 Treponema sp.
ACCGACCGTCGTACGACATAAATGCAGCTGGGGGTCTTACCCCCAGACTGCGAATAGGAGTATGACTTACCACAGTCAGATGTTTACTCCTGATTCCATTTTATTATAAAGAGGTAAGAAATGGAACAGAGAAGATGTGTAGGAATTGATCTTGGAAAGAAAACTTACGAAGTTAAGTTCATTGCAGCAGATGGAAAGGTTACCGGAACAAACGGAAAAACCTGTCCCTCTGGAAGAAAAGCTTTGTATGAAAAACTTCTGCCAACAGATAGAGTTGCAATCGAAGTATGTTCACTTGCAATGGTAATGGCAAAGGAACTTCAGAAGAAAGTTGGCTGTGAAGTAGTTCTTTTAAATCCAAGTCAGATAGCATTGATTTATCGCTCATTGAAGAAGAATGATAAGGAAGATGCCTTGAAGCTTGCACGTCTTGTCCAGAAGTACACAAATGATGAACTGCCAAAAGTTGAACTTCCAACTGAACACGAAGAGAACATCAGACAGATTCTGACAGAACTTCGACAGTTGAAGCACGACAGGACAAAGGAAATCAACAGACTGCATGCCATTTTTTTGGAATGTGGAATTACAGAAATGAAAAGAAAGGATCTTGCTACTTCTGCGAACAGAAATGAAAGCATAAAGATTCTTAAAGGTTTGCCGTTAGTTCAGGCAGAGAGAAATCTCAAGAAACTTGAACTGATTGATGAACAGATTACTGAAGTTGAAAAACTTCTTGATAAAGAGCTGGAAGGTGACAAGAACGTCGAGACGTTGATGGAAATACCAGGAGTTGGAAAACAGCTGGCCTCTTCATTTGTTGCCTTTCTTGGTGACGGTTCACGATATTCAAATGTGTCGTGTATTGGAGCTGCAACAGGACTTGTTCCAAAACTTGATATGTCCAGTACGGTTTGTCGTTTAGGTCATATTACAAAATGTGGAAATCCTGGATTACGTTCTTTGTTGATTCTGGCAGCATGGTCGCACGTAAGATCAAATGGCGGCGGTGCAATAAAGGATAAGTTTGTTTATATGACTACAGTACAGAGTAAATCAAAGAAGATTGCTATTGTAGCTGCAGCAAGAAAGCTGGCTGAGTTGATGTACACTCTGTTGAAAAATGGTACATCTTATGAAAAGAGATCCTCCGTTGATATAGAAAAACTTGCAGAAGTATCTCTTTCACTTGCATCGTAAAATAATGGTTTCAGGGGCTCCCATGACATTGACAAATATCATAGGAGTTCAGCATGACAAACGGGCACTGAGAACCGTCCTTTTTAGGGCGGTTTTTTATTTTCTTTAAATCTATATCCCTATCATTTTTTGATCTACCCTTCGTAGTATTATTTTCTTGAACATTCAAAATTAGTGTTTTACTATTATTTGATTAAAATTATGAGTGTATTTTTTCAAATGCACATAAGGGGGATTTTATATGGTTACAATTAATGAATTTTGCGGACAGAAAAATGGATATTCCCGTTCCATTACATTGAGAAACAAGTTGATTCCAATTGGAAAGACTCAGGAAAATCTAGACAAAATTAATCTGCTGGACAATGATAAGAAGAGAGCCAACTCATACAAACAGGTAAAAGACCTTATTGATGATTTTCATCGCGCTTTTATTCAGGATGTTTTAAGCAAGGTTTCTTTTGAATGGGGGCCTCTATATGATGAATTCGATTTATTTCAAAGTCAGGCAGATAAAGTAAATAAGGCAAGAATAAAAATAGACTTGCAAAAATTACAGTCTGTAATGAGAGGAAAAATTGTAAAACAGTTCACTTCTGATGAAAGGTATAAGAAACTTTTTGCGAAAGAATTACTCTCGGAGCTTTTACCAGAAATTATTAAGAGTGCAAAAGCAGAAGAAATTACAGATAAGCAGGATGCGTTAAAAGTATTTGATAAATTCAGCACATATTTTACTGGATTTCATGAAAATAGGAAAAACATGTATAGCGATGAAGAAAAGTCTACTGCTATCAGTTTTAGAATTGTAAATGAAAATTTTCCAAAATTTTATGCCAATGTTAAACTTTTTGAAAAACTTCAGAAAGAATTTCCAAACATTATAGAAGAAACGGAAAAGTCTCTTGCCTCATATTTAAATGGTAAAAAACTAAAAGATATTTTTAATCCAGAAGCTTTTAATCAAGTGCTTACTCAGACCGGAATTGATTTTTATAACACTGTGATTGGTGGTATTTCTGCCGAAGCAGGAGCAGAGAAGATTCAAGGTTTGAATGAAAAAATAAATCTTGCCCGGCAGCAACTTTCAGATGCAGAAAAAAATAAACTTCGTGGAAAAATGGTTGTGCTTTTTAAGCAGATTTTAAGTGACCGGGACACTGCTTCTTTTATTCCTGTAGGATTTGAAAATAACGAAGAAGTTTATTATACAGTTCAGAAATTCAAAAAAGAGACCTATGATTCTGTAGTTTCATTAATAAAGGAAACTTTCAATTCAGACAATGATTATAATCTTGAAGAAATTTTTGTCCCAGCAAAAGAACTTACAGCCTTTTCGCACGCCATTTATGGTCACTGGTCTACATTGAGCCAGGGGTTGTTCATTATTGAAGAAAGTAAAACTAAAAAAGGCTTTTCGGAAACACAAGCAGAGAAAGCAAAAAAGGAAATTGCTAAAAAGGATTATTCTCTTGCAGAACTTCAGAATGCCTATGAAATGTACTGCAAAAAAAATGAAGAACAAGTGACTCTTACTGCAAAGAATTATTTTACACTAAAAAAAGAAGATGAATTGTTTCTTTCAAAAATCAATACAGCGTATGCATTAATAGATTTTGAATCTAAAAAGAATCTTCAAGCAGAAAAAGATGCCGCAACTCCAATCAAAGAATTCCTTGATGAAGTTCAGACTCTTTATCATTACCTAAAAATGGTTGATTACCGTGGAGAAGAACAGAAGGATTCTGCTTTTTATTCTAAACTTGATGAAATTCTTACAAAACTTGCCGAAATTGTTCCGTTGTACAATAAGGTTCGTAACTTTGTAACAAAGAAAATTGGAGAAGTTAAAAAGTTTAAGTTGAATTTTGACTGTCCAACTTTGGCGGATGGATGGGATGAAAACAAGGAATCAGCAAATGATGCCATTTTGCTAAAAAAAGATGGTAAATATTTTCTTGGAATATTCAATCCAAAAGATAAGCCAAAATTTTCTAAAGAAGAATGCACAGAAGAATCTTGCTATGAAAAGATGGTTTATAAACTTTTGCCAGGACCAAACAAAATGCTCCCGAAAGTTTTTTTCTCAACAAAAGGACAGGAAACATTTTTACCTCCAAAAGATATTCTGCTCGGCTATGAAGAAGGAAAGCATAAAAAAGGTGATAAGTTTGACAAAGAATTCATGTATAAGTTAATTGACTGGTTCAAAGATGCAATTAACCGTCATGAAGACTGGAAGAAATTTGGATTTAAATTTTTAGACACACGCTCTTATGAAGATATGAGTGGATTCTATAAAGAAGTAGAATTACAAGGATATAAGGTTACTTTCAATAAAATTTCCGACTCAAAAATCAACACTCTCGTAGATTCAGGCAAACTATTCCTTTTCCAGATTTACAACAAGGACTTCGCAGAAAAGGCTTTTGGTAAGAAAAATCTTCATACTTTGTATTGGGAAAATCTTTTCAGCGAAGAAAACCTTAAGGATATCTGCTTAAAACTTAATGGCGAAGCGGAACTTTTCTATCGCCCTGCAAACGAAAATATAAAAATTGTAAAACACGAAAAAGGTTCTCTGCTTGTAAACCGAACAACAACAGATGGAAAATCAATTCCAGAAGATATTTATCAGGAAATCTATCAGTTTAAGAACAACATGATTTCTGAAATTTCCAAAGAAGCAAAAGAATTGCTTGATTCTGGAACAGTTGTTTGTAAAGAAGCAAAACATGAAATTACAAAAGACAAACATTTTACAGAAGCAACTTATCTTTTCCATTGTCCAATTACAATGAATTTTAAGGCTCCTGAATTAACAGGACGCAAATTTAATGACAAAGTTCTTGAAGTCCTTAAAAACAATCCGGATGTAAAAATAATTGGCCTTGACCGTGGCGAGCGCCATCTTATTTACCTTTCACTCATCAACCAGAAAGGTGAAATTGAGCTTCAGAAAACTTTGAATCTTGTAGAACAGGTTAGAAACGATAAAACTGTAAAAGTTAATTATCAGGAAAAACTTGTTCAAAAAGAAGGTGACAGAGACAAGGCCCGCAAAAACTGGCAGACAATCGGCAATATCAAGGAACTTAAGGAAGGTTATCTTTCTAATGTAATTCATGAAATTGCAAAACTGATGATCGATAACAATGCCATTGTCGTAATGGAAGATTTGAATTTTGGTTTTAAACGGGGTCGTTTTGCTGTTGAACGCCAGGTTTACCAGAAGTTTGAAAATATGCTCATCGAAAAACTGAATTATCTTGTTTTCAAAGATAAAGCTGTTACTGAACCAGGTGGAGTGTTGAATGCTTATCAACTGACAGATAAATCGGCAAATGTTAGTGATGTTTACAAACAATGCGGATGGCTTTTCTACATTCCTGCAGCTTATACTTCAAAGATTGATCCTAAGACTGGATTTGCAAATCTATTTAATACAACAGGTCTCACAAATGTTGAAAAGAAAAAAGGTTTCTTTGATAAGTTTGATGGAATCAGATATGACTCTAAAGAAGATTGTTTTGTATTCTCTGTAGATTATTCAAAACTTGGGAACAATGCGGATTATCTGAAAAAATGGGAAATCTACACACGTGGAGAGCGAATTGCTTATAATCGCAAAGAAAATAAAACATTCACTGTAAATCCAACTGAAAACCTTAAAAAGAAGTTTGATGAATTTGGAATAAACTGGCAGAACAAAGAAAACTTTATTGATTCTCTTCAAACTGTTCAGGCAGAAAAAACAAATGCCTCTTTCTTTGATGAAATGCTGAGGTCCTTCAACTCTACTCTCCAGATGCGAAATTCAATTCCAAACAGTGAAATAGACTATCTGATTTCTCCTGTAAAAGCTGATGACGGAACTTTCTTTGACAGTCGCGAACAATTGGCTTTGGGCAATAAAGCCAAACTTCCAATTGATGCAGATGCCAATGGTGCTTATCACATTGCATTAAAAGGTTTGTATTTGCTTCAAAATGATTTCAATCGTGATGAAAAAGGCGTGATTCAAAACATCAGGAATATTGACTGGTTCCGTTTTGTTCAGGAAAAAGAATACAGACTGTAGGAGTTTGCCATGCCAGAAAACACACAGATTAAGCTTTTTGAAGAAAAAAAAGTCCGCTCGGTTTGGAATGAAGAAGAACAGCAGTGGTATTTTGTTGTAGTTGATGTAATTGAAATATTAACAGATTCAAAAAATCCTACTGATTACATCAAAAAGATGAGAAAAAGAGACCCTGTACTTTCCGAAGGGTGGGGACAACTTGTCACCCCCCTTGGTGTCCAAACTGCAGGAGGAACTCAAAGAATAAACTGCGCCAACGTAAAATCTCTTCTTCGAATTATTCAGTCCATTCCTTCACCAAAGGCAGAACCATTTAAACAGTGGTTGGCTCAGGTTGGCTACGAACGAATGCAGGAAATTGAAAATCCAGAACTGGCACAAAAACGCATGAAGGAAATTTACGAAAAGAAAGGTTATCCAAAAGACTGGATTGATAAACGCTTGCGTGGAATTGCAATCAGACAGAATCTTACAGATGAATGGAAAGAACGGGGGATTACAAAAGAAAAAGATTTTGCAATTCTTACTGCAGAGATTTCAAAGGCAACTTTTGGGCTTACTCCTTCAGAATATAAAAATGTAAAAGGTCTTACAAAGAAAAATCAGAATCTGCGGGATCACATGACAGATTTAGAGCTGATTTTTACTATGCTTGGTGAACGGGTTACTACAGAAATCAGTCAGCAGGAAAAGCCTGAGGATTTTGAAGGCAATAAAGATGTAGCGCGTCGTGGCGGAAATGTTGCAGGAGTTGCCAGAAAAGAAACAGAAAAAGAATTAGGTCATTCCGTAATTTCCTCGGAAAACTTTTTGAATCTGGACGAAAAATCAAATGGAACTTTACCTGAAAATAACTTACCTGAATGATTTTATTTTCTGTCCCCTTTCGATTTATTACCATCAGCTTTACGGGAATTTGGCTGAGCGGCTTTATTACAATGACGCTCAGTTAGATGGTAAGGCTGTTCATGAAGCCATAGACAACCAGCACTACTCTACACATAAAAACGTGTTGCAAGGAATAGATGTTTACTCTGATGAATATAAACTGTGTGGAAAAATTGATATTTACGACAAGGGGACAGGTCTCCTTACAGAGCGTAAAAAACACATTGAGACAATATATGACGGATATCTCTTTCAACTATATGCCCAATGTATTTGTCTTCGGGAAATGGGATATGAAGTAAAACAGATCAGATTATATTCCAGTGATGACAATAAAGTTTTTCCGGCTGAACTCCCAGAAAACAATCCGGAAATGTTCGCAAAGTTCAAGAAAACAAATTTGGAGATGCAGAATTTCAATGTAGATTCGTATGAACCTCATTCTGCAGATAAATGCCGCTATTGCATCTACAACGATTTTTGTGACAGGCCATTAGCTCCAAAGGCTTATAACGGTGGTTTCTAGGAATGTGAGTTTGCCATGATGAGTACAAGAGATTTTGAATGTAAACAGATAGCCTTTGTTTTTACTTCAAAAGGTGAAAAAATCAGTTTTAAGAACGACAATCTTTTAATCCAAGATGAAGAAGGTAAAGTAAAACATCAATCAACTTGCTACAGACTTTTCCTTCTATTCATTTGTGGCGATTATTGTATTACCTCTGGTTTATTGGATAGAGCTTCCAAATTTGGGTTTAACATCGTGTTGATGACTTCGAATTTGAGAGTTGTAAAAATAATTCCCGCAAAAGCAGAAGGAAATGTACTGCTTCGTAAAAAACAATATAACCTGAAGGAAACTTCAATTGCCGCCCATGTAATTGCAAATAAGATTCATAATCAGAATTATCTACTAAAAAAGAAAAGAAATAAGACGGAGGAAGAAAAAGACACAATCAAAAAACTGGAACAATTTGAAAAAGATGTCTTGAAAGAAAACCTTGACGCCCAGAATATTATGGGCATTGAGGGAGTAAGTGCAAAGCTTTATTTTCAGTCTTTATTTAATAATCATAATTGGAAATCAAGACGGCCTAGAGCAAAACAGGATGTAACCAATTGTCTTATGGACATAGGTTACACGATTCTATTTAATGTGATAAATGCACTGCTGGAGATGTATGGTTTTGATGTCTATGTTGGAATTTTACACACTCAGTTTTTCCATAGGAAATCACTTGTTTGTGACCTTGAAGAACCTTTCAGACCAATAATTGATGCTGCACTAATTAAAGCCTTGAATTTAGGACAAATTAACGAAAAAGATTTTTGGAAAACTAACGAACAATACATTTTGACATGGAAGAATTCTGCAAAATATGTAGAAATTTTTATAAGGGCTATTATGGAATACAAGAATGAAATTTTCATTTATCTACAGAGCTATTATCGAGCTTTTATGAGAGGAAAAAATCCAAAAGACTTTCCAGTTTTTGATATGGGAGATGAATAAAAATGCTCTTGGTAAGTTACGATATAAGCAATGATAAAGTACGCACTAAGTTTTCTAAATTTCTTTCAAAATTTGGCTTCCGACTTCAATATTCTGTTTTTGAAATTACCAACAGCGATACTGTTTTAAGAAATATTGAAAATGAAATTCAAAATGTTTACATGAAAACCTTTACAGAAGAGGATTCTGTTATTATATTTAACTTATCGGCTAGTTGCAAAAAGACCTGTTACGGATATGCTAGAAATGAAGAAACAGATGTTTTTGTAATTACCTGAAAGTTGCAAACCCCTAGTCTTACTGTGAAATTTGGAGTCTTATATGTCAAATAGGCCTAAAATTCATGCAACAAATGCGATAAACAGTATCAGACAGTACCGTTGTACAAATGCAGGGGTTTCAAACTACATTAAAATTTCTACTGTTGTAGATGAAGTCCTGTGTATGACGTTAAATGTGTTTCAAACTACATTAAAATTTCTACTGTTGTAGATTCATGAAGTTTTTTTGTCCTGCTGCTCAGTTTCAAACTACATTAAAATTTCTACTGTTGTAG
>JAHAZA010000083.1 GCA_018385415.1 Treponema sp.
TTGAAACTGTGAATTCTGCTTTTTCCATGTATTTGGCAAAGGAAGTAATTTTATCGCCATGAAGTTTTTTGATGAATGGGAAAACATTGTTTTTAAGGTTATCGAACTTTTTACCGTTGTCGCCCCATGAACTGAAAACGCTCCAGCGAAGGTCTGCATACGAACAGTTGATTTTATCTTCTTCATCAATATAGAAACCATCTTTAAAGATAAGATCAAAATCTTCAAGATTAACTTTCATACCTGCCGCAACCATACTGTTGATTTTTCGTTCTATTTTAATCTGATTGTCATCCAGCATCTTAATGAAGATAAGATATGTAATCTGTTGAATATCAATCCAAGGGTTTGTCATCTGATTTGACCACATTGCATCCCACAAATTGTCGATTTTATTTTTTACTTCGCCGGTAATCATAATTACGCTTTCTCCAATTTATATATTATTTTTATTATAGCACACTTTGTGTTATTGATTTACTGATTAGAAACCTTCTTGTCCTGATCAGCTGCATATTCTTCAAGAATACCTACAGTTTTTAGAGTTATGGTTTTTAATCCAACAGAAACAACTTCTACTAGAACTGGAATCTTTTCTGGTGGCAGAAAACACATAAAAAGATCCCCAAAAGTATTAAGTTCTAATTTTGAACCTTTGTTTACGGTGTATTCTTTTGTGTATTTTTCACCAGTAAATTCGTTCTCAACACGAACTGTTATAATCCAGGCGTCCAAAATAGAATTGATGGATTCTAAATAGCAAAAATTGGCTTCTGTTTCTTCAAAAGGAACATATCCAAAATCTCCGTCAATTTCTACTTCAAATTCATTAAGAGTGTCTTCATTTAAGTAATCTTTTACGTTTGTTCTGTAATTTCTCATATATTTATAATCTCCTTTCCTATTAAATAAGATGATGTTACCCATCAAAGTTGACAAAAAGTTTTATGCTACAAAACGATTCATCAAGTAATCTTCATTAGAAGATAAATCGCTTACACGCACAGAAATCGTGAATCCATCATCCTGGAAACTCAATGATTCCAAGCTGTATTCTTTCTGTTCAAAATAATTACTTGCGTAGTAACCATTTCTACGAGAAGTTTCATAGTCTTCTCTGTAAAAATCCTCAGCATAGAAATCATAATTTGTTTTGTAAGTTTTCATAGTTTTATCTTAATTAATTCTGATAAACTCTCTTTTAGATTTTAATTAAACATGTCAGCGGTTTTCATTTCCTGACTATGTTTTAATTTCGCAGCTTCAATTGTTTCTGAACTTATAGCATTGATAAGGGCATCAATTTCAGTATTCAGAAAAACTACGGATTCAAATTCAATGTCTATGTATTGATTTTGTTTAGATGATTTTTCGCCTCCACGAATCATGAAAGATATAATTTCACCTTCATCACTTATGTGTGAAATAAAGAAGAAATTAAGCTCAATATTCCATTTTGTGGAGTACCAATTATTTCCACGCTTCATTGTTCCTTCAACGCTAAAACTAGAATCAGGCAATTCCTTAGAAATTGATGACTTGTTTTCTTTTGCAAGTTTTGCCCATTCTTGAACTTTTTTCAGATTTGCTCTGAGTTTTTCAAGATTTTCAGGTGTTAAAGTAAACCAATAAACAGCGGAGTAAGTTGATCTACATAAATAATAAACATTTTCTGAATCGTCATACTTAAAAGTAAGTTCACGATCATATAAACCATCAGCTGCTATACATTCAATTTTGCTAACTACATATTCATCAGCGAACAGAGTCGACAAACCCAAAATAAAAACTGTTACTAATGCAAAAATTTTTTTCATTTTTTATTTGCTCCTAATTAATTTTTGTATTTTTAAGAAGTAGGTGATACAGTGAAAAGTTGACAAAATATTTTTGGATATTTCATCAACTTTTCACTGATTAGAATTCAGATTCCCAATCGTCTCCAAATTCATCTCTCATTTCATTAATGGCTTCCCTATCTCCAGACATTGCATCACAGTAAGTATCTTCGTAATAATCTTCTTCCATGCAATTTCTGTGATAAGGATCATTTTTCTTAAGAGAATTTCTTTCATGAACTGGTGTTTCAGTTCCAAATAATATGTCTAATAAACCCATAGTGGTTTTCCTCCTACATTTAAGAAGAGGAGTAAAGTAGAAAAGTTGACAAAAAAATTACAATATTTATCTTTTCATCCCCACCATCGCTTCTTAAACTTCATCCCAAAGAACTCTTCGGCTGCATCAAGTTTCATTCTCAAGCTAGTTCTAACTACTTCAGGACATAAATTAGCAGGAAGTTGTTTTCGTATAGTCTGAGCTTCGTTATGAGTTCCAAAGGTTATTTGCAGGAGGTTTCGTTTTTTTATTACAGTGAACATTTCTGGGCAAGATTTCCAGTTCTCTTTCATGCTAGTGATTGCAGTTGCAGAAGTCTGGTGTTCATCAAAATAATTCTCTAAAGATACAGTAGCCATATAATCTGGTAAATTCGTATTATAGTTAGATAATATTTCATTTAAAACTTCAGAACTCAGCATAATAAGATCAACTACATCTTTGTTTTCTTCATTTTGAATTAAGGTGATTTTCTCTGGTATTCTTTCCATCATTCTACGAAGATATTCTCTGTATAGTGCTGTTCCAATTTTCTTCTGGATGGTTTTAGCAATGGAGTTTTTGATAAGCTGCATATTCGTGATGCCTGCTGTTACATGGCACAAGGCAACTCGTCTTGAAACATACTGCTCAATGGCTTTTACATCATCATTTCCTGTTATTACGACACATGGATATGCATCTAAAAAATCATCTAGTCCAAAGTCTTCGTGCTTTACAAGTTTTACTGCATGTTCATTAAAAGTTTTGGAGATAATATCATCATAAAACAATGGAATACCTTTTACACATCGTTTCAAATCCTCAACTTGTTTTGCTGTAAATGAACCTGCATGACTGATCTTTTTTATTCCAAAAGTCATTTTATAAAGGGTTTTTACAAATGTAGTTTTTCCAGCTTTACTTGAGCCATAAATTAAAGCATAAGCTGGATAAGGATCCAGTGTTTTATCAGCATGATTTGCGGCCAGTCTGAATTTTGCTATAAATGGACTGCAGAATGTGTAGCGGTCCGTATGTTTTTCACGGACAAATAAAATGTTTCCTTTTGACATAAAGTTTTTTGCGTTGGAAACAAAAAAGCCCGGCGCTTTCCTAAAAGACAATCCTGCGGAATACACCATAAAGGTGCATCCGATTGGATTGAAGTTTAGTTCCACGCCAGGCCAT
>JAHAZA010000085.1 GCA_018385415.1 Treponema sp.
GAAATGAAGATTCCCAATGCGGAGACGGATTTATTAAAAATCATTCTTGTTGATTATATCATGGCTAACATTGACCGCCATTCTTATAATATCAGCTTTATAAGAGATTCAAATACACTTCAGTGGAAAGGCATCGCTCCAGTATATGACACAGGAAAATCCATGTTTCTAAATCTTCTTGATTTTGAAATGAATATGATTTCTTCAGGTCAGATTGAAGCAAAACCTTTTTACGAGACACAGTCAGAGCAGATAAGCAGGCTTCCTGTTTCTAAAATTGCTTCCACTATCAATCTTGAAAATCTTGATGGAATTGACGATTGGTATACTGGTTTTTTAAAACCTCTTAAACGACTTACAGAAGAAAAAAAAGTCGCACTGATAAAGAAGCTACGTGAAAGAATCGAAGAAACAAAATCAATTCTTGCATCTTATAAAACAGAAGCTGCTGGCTCGAAAGAAAAACAGTCGAATGCCGACATTGTTTATGCAGCGCTAAAACGAAATCCAAAACAGACAAAGGAAGAAGTTTCAAAAGCTACTGGCTTTTCAAGAGCAACAATCACTCGTACTTACAGTGAGCTTGAAGAACAAGGAAAAATTCATCGCGTTGGTTCAAATAAGACGGGGTATTGGGAAGTTAGGTAAGAGAGAGAATCTATACAAAAATAGAATTTAGAGTAAAAGCATGCTGTTAATGCTACAATTATAAATATATCAAAAAAAAGGACATCATCATGGCAAAGTCAAAATCCCCAAAAGCTAAATCATCTTCCGCCACCATCGGCTTTGAATAGCAGATTTAGGATGCAGCCTGTGAACTTTGGGGACATATCCGACGAATCGCAAGTGCACTCAAACAGGCAATGAACGACTACACTGTCCGTGACCGCAAGAATTACGGCGAAATGGATGTCGCAAAACGCGCCTTCCCTAAGTTCCAGGAAAAGCTTGAAATCTGCCGAAATCTTTTCTTTGGTTATGATTACACTCCATTCTACGAAGGCTCAGACTTACAACGCGGTATGACAATCTGCGGGGCAGTAAACTTTATTGTTGCTCCAGATAAAGAAGAGCAAAAACAGTCATTTATTAAAGAAGCACTTATGCTCAAGCAAGCCCTTTCTCTTTGTTCTTCGATGGTAAAAGAACACATGCGCCTTGAAGCTGCCTTCTTTGAATCTGTCCGCGTTCTTGTAATGCGTATTTTATATAATCCATCTGGCAAGAAATTTTCCCTCAAAGAAATCAATGACCGCATAAATGAACTTCTCAAACAATCAGTTAAATCAGATGGCGTTATAAATCTTTTCTCTGATGTTGGCGAAAAAGTAAACCTCTTTGATCCAACCTTCCTTGAAAATATTTCAAAGATGAAAGAAAAGAACCTCGCCGTAGAAATGCTCAAGAAACTCATCGATGAGCAGGTAAAAGTTTACAAACGCACAAACCTCGTAAAATCAGAAGCTTTTAGTGAACTCATCCAGCAAACACTGAACCGTTACTTGAACGGAATGCTCACAAATGAAGAAGTAATTCAGGAACTTTTGAAACTTGCAAAAGAAATGCTCCACGCCAGCGAGGAAGGAAACAAACTAGGTCTCACAGATGAAGAGCTTGCCTTCTATGATGCACTTACAAAGCCAAAAGCAGTAAAAGATTTCTATTCTAACGAAGACCTGGTTGCACTCACAAAAGAACTCACAGAAACTCTTCGTAAAAACAAAACCATCGACTGGCAGAAAAAAGAATCTGCTAGAGCAAAGATGCGAATGATTGTTAAAAAGCTTCTAAAGAAATATAAATATCCGCCAGAAGGACCGCAAGACGCATTGAAAACTGTAATCAGCCAGTGCGAACTCTGGACCGATAATGTTGCTGATTATGAAGATACAGTTTCATATTCTATAAATGATGTCTATGGAACATTGAAAGTTGCAGAAACAACTTCAGACTACGGAAAATAAACTTCAATATTAAACTAATGGAAGAATAAACTCTGGGAACATATCTCTCGCAAACCCAAACTCCCGCTCCCCAAACAACACCAGCGTAATCTCATCAAAATCATCCTGATGCAGTTTCATTGTCTCAATTGCCACCCTAATAGCATCTCTCTGCGGATAACCATACACGCCGGCAGAAATCAGAGGAAACGCAATTGTCTTAAGGCCTTTTTCTTTTGCAAGATTCAAAGAGTTTTCATAACAGGAAGTAAGAAGCGCCTCTGATTCAAATGGACTATGTTCAAAATAAATCGGCCCAACTGTGTGAATTACAAATCTTGCTGGTAGTTTATATCCCTTTGTGATTTTAGCTTCGCCAGTTCTGCAGCCACCAAGTGTACGACATTCAGCAAGCAGTTCAGGACCTGCAGCATAATGAATTGCACCGTCAACACCACCGCCACCCAGCAGCGAAGAATTTGCAGCATTTACAATTGCGTCGCAAGCCAGCTTAGTGATGTCATCTTTGATAATTTTAATTTTTCCCATATTGGAGCTGATGGGACTTGAACCCACTACCTCTACAATGCCATTGTAGCGCTCTAGCCAGGTGAGCTACAGCCCCGATGATTTTATTATACAACATTTTTCTTATTGTATTAGCTTTATTTCTTGCTTCACAAATTGTCTTTGTAATGCGACCGTGCAAATAGTCATCATAGATTTCGCTATCAAGGTCAAAAGATGCGTGAACACGTCCATTTTCTTCTTTAAGATTTCTTTTAATAAGCCCGCCTGGAGCATTATTTTTCGAGTGGGCCAGCATATTCAATAATCCCGCCGATTTCGATTACATTCACATATCCGAAATCAATCAACTTTTTACTTGCCTGCTTTGATCTTCTACCTGAACGGCAGTAAACATAAATTGTCTGCCCCTTGTTTTTAAGAAGATTTTCTGCATCCTCCTTTGTAAAAGTTTCATTTGTAAGCTGAAGGGCGCCTGGAATATGTCCCGACGAAAATTCCTCAGGAGTCCGTACATCCAGAAGAACAAAGTCCCTGTCACTTGCCATAAGCTTTAAGCCTTCGTCCATCGAAACTGAATTAAATGTATTCATACTTGCCCCTTTTTTTGATGATTCTTTTGCGGTGCAGGAAGTCAGGAAGAGAATTGGGATTAGAATTAGTAGTATGTTTTGTTTCATGTGGTTATGATCCTTGGGAATAGTATAACATGAAATGTGGGAAGTTAGGAAGAAATATCTTCCCATTGTGTCCAGAAAATACCTGTTCCATAATATGTAGAATTTGAAACATTTATCGCAAACCACAAATTCACCTTCCAAATAACATATTGCGGAATTACTGAACCTAAAACCGTTCAAAGAATTGCAGGCCTTCATTATTAAAATCTCAAGTAAAATCACATATCAGGAAGATGAAGTTACTCAGTTGCTTACTAACAATCTGACAAAGCTAACTTACCTAAACAGTGCAGTTAATTTAAGATTTATTCTGAGTTTAATATGAAGATTAACAACTGGAATAACTTAACTCAGCAACAGTGCATCGTCCGTGAAATCTGTGAAGAACTGGCAACAGAAATCAAGACTGAAAAAATTCTCGGTGTTGTTGATTACGATTATCCCACTTTTCATCTTACAATGCATTGCATTTTATGCACTATCGTTTCTGGATAATTAAAGCTTCTGGAGCATGAAGATTCCAAATGGTTAAATAAGGGAAATTTACGTTCTGTAGAATGGTTTCCAGCGGACTATTTATTTATAAATTATCGAGTAATGGATTCAAACGCTCTTGCCGGCATCAACGCTTCCAAGAACTTTCACTTCAACAAAAGCACCTTTATCAAGCTTGTTTCCGCCAAAATATAAATCCTGCTGATCCACAAGATTAATCATAAGGTAACTTTCTGGCTTATCAAGAATACTGATGGCTTTCCCAAGTTCAGCTTTCAGTACATTTCTTTTTTCTTCTGGGAGACTAACTGTAGTCTCAACTTTAATCATTGTCATCTAGTTGTTGATCATTAATTGTTTGCAAAATATTTTCATAATGTTTTTTCTCCACTTGAGTTAAAACAACAACAGAAATCATCAAGAATAAAACTACACTCCAGGCAATAGTTCTTATTGTCTTATGCTTTTTTATATTTTGAATTAATCTTATAATTCCAAAAATAAAAAAAAAAATAAAAATAAGCAATATCAAAATTAATTGCCATTTTGCCCCTGAAGAGACATAAATACTTGTAGGCCCATCAGCACCACCTATAATTGTAATAGCTGATGCTTCTAATATTTTGTTCATTTTTACAACTCCCCACTCCAGGCAGCTTCCCATTTTCCGCCCTTGCGTTCAAAAATCGTAATGTTATCTACCGGAAAATCTTCCACCAAATTCAGCTCATTCATCACTTCAAGTGCAGCCGTAGAAACTCCAGCCGGAATATCACGATTAGCAACTGTCAGATGCGGTTGGAACGCTCTCTGATCTTTCTTTGTACAACCAGGAGCCACCTTCAAAACTGCAGCAAGAACCTTATCACGCAGCACAGTCCATTTTTCACCGCGAAGAACTTTTGCATAAATAGTCCTATCACCAAAGGCGTCAAAATTATCAATGTGAGCATCAAACATTAAATTTTCACTTTGGGATAAAACATCAGAGGAAATTGCAGCAGCCAGATCGGCCGTCGAAAATTCCTCAGGAAGATGGAACGGTGGAACCAGCGTTATATGAATGGGAGTTCCATATCCGGACATGCAGCCGTATCGCTCGTTCATGTAGCGGCGGCAGTCCTCCAGAGTGAGTGTAATATCTTCCGGAACAAGCACGCCCACAAAGTGAGTCTGCTGCGGAAAATTATTATTCTTATTTTTCATCATGTATTCATAATATCATTTCTTTGTTCTAACGTCACACCCAAGTAAATCATTACAAAGACAGGAAACGCATTTTTTCTTAAAACGATTCATCAGCTAAGGATGCCAGCACCGACTGCAAGCAATGCAATCCTTAAGCACAATAATTTTATGAATTTTCTGTATGTTTCATTTTTTCACCAGACCTTCTGTCTGTTCTTCTTTACTTCAGATCGAATTTTCTTTAACTTCAATTTTCGTTCTTTACTTGCCTTTGTGGGCTTTGTAGGTTTTCTTTTTTTTGGAACTACCAGCGCCTGAACTATTCTGTTTTCCAATCTTGCTAAAGCGATTTCACGATTCCGTTCCTGATAGCGTTCATCATCTACATCTAAAAAAAGAAAATCTTCCTTATTCAAAATCGATGAAAGTTTTACCCGAATGCGATTTCGTTCCTCATCATTAATTCCACCAATGGCACTGACCGCAAGCACAAGATGAACTTTCGTATTTACCTTGTTCACATTCTGCCCGCCGTTTCCACCGCTTCTTGCAAAGGTCATTTGAGAATTATTCAGAATTGATTCGTGAAGTTCGAGTTTATTCATTCTTTTATTATATATGATGTTAAAAGATTTTTGTGTAAAGTTCTGATTTAAAGGTTGTTACACTATTCTACCTTCATAGATAATCGTGACTATTTAAGAATCAGAAATTTTTTTGGAACTTTGGGATGCCTGCTTCCTTTTCTTTCAATCGGCAGTGCATTGTTCTCGCCTAATAAGATTTACCCTGACTGGTGGACCAGCATTTCAGTTACTTACTACAGTTCGCCGGTTTTGATTGCAGTTCTTTCTGCTGTGTCATTCTTTTTAATTTTATATCGTGGATATAACTGTTGGGATACTGCTGTAAACACAACTGCAGGTATCGCAGGTCTTTGTGTTGTATGCTTTCCATGTGAGGCATCCTGGATTGATATGAGCACTCGTGTTGGTCTTTTCTGGCTTCCAGTTAATGTAACTCGCTGGGTTCATTACAGTGCTGCTTTTCTTTTTTTTTAATGCTTGCGTTGAACAGCATTTTTCTTTTTTCCAAAAGTTCAAACAAAATTAAAAACCGCATTTACAGAATTTGTGGAATTGTGATTCTTCTGTTCTTGTTCTCTTTGGGATCAATGCTCTGTTCTTTGATAAAAAATTAGCAGCCATCATCCATAACCTCGCCTCCAGCCAATTCCCCTCCAGAGGCTTCTCCCTTAATTAGCAGAATAGCTTATACATAATATGGTCAATTCATGCTATAATAAATATAGTAAAAAAAGGAGAACATAATGGCTAAAGCAAAAAAAACTGTCAGCTTTGAAGATGCACTTTGGGGAGCTTGTGATAAACTTCGTGGAACTGTTGAACCTGCGGAATACAAGCACGTTGTTTTAAGCCTTATCTTCTTAAAATTTGTAAACGATAAATTTGAAGCCCGCCGTGCAGAGCTTTTGGCTGAAGGTAAAGAAAAATACCTTGATATGCAGCCATTCTACACTCAGAAAAATGTGTTCTTTTTGCCACCAGAAAGCCGCTGGTCTTATATCATTCAGAATGCAAAACAGAATGACATTGCCCTCAAAATCGATACAGCACTCAATACAATCGAAAAACAAAATCCGTCTCTAAAGGGCGCGCTTCCAGATAATTATTATTCCCGACTTGGAATTGATGTTTCAAAGCTTGCAGCACTTTTGGATGAAATAAACAACATCCAGACAAATGCAGATAAAGAAAACGACATCATGGGGCGTGTCTATGAATACTTTCTTACAAAGTTTGCCCTTCAGGAAGGTAAAGGAAAGGGAGAATTCTATACACCTAAATCTGTAGTAAATCTTATTGCAGAAATGATTGAACCATA
>JAHAZA010000092.1 GCA_018385415.1 Treponema sp.
AGTAGGTATAGAATAAAAGAGTTGTACCAAAGAAAATCGACTATATAATTTGTTAAAAGAGGGCAGTTTGTGATTTTGCCAGAAACTAGCGGTATTATAGGAATCAAGGAGTTGATGTAGTGAACGAGTAATAAATTATTTGTGCCATGTACAAATAGAAATACAATAATTGCACTTATCAGTAAAACACTGGCACAAATAATTTTTATTTTATTACCATTCATTAGATGTATTCATTTTTGAATTAAATTCTGTAGCAAGTTCTTTCCATTGATCTTGCATTGCCGTTATGATTTTGTCATTAGGTTGAGCAGTGATATAGCGATTAGACCAACTATCGTATGTTTTTACTTCAGCTATAGACGTCTGAATTCTATATTTTCCATCTTTTACTGAGACTTCAATTATTGAATAAACATGATAGTAACTCAGTCCAAAATTGATGTTATTAGAATAATATTTCCCTTTTAAAATACCAGCTTCTTTATCAGAGAATTCAATTACAGACTCTGCATTTCTGAATAAATCTACAAATGCTAAGTTAGCTTTAGTATATATTTCGTTTTTTTTTCCAGGGAAGTCTACAATTTCTGAGTATTGATCAGAAACTGTTACAACTCCTTTTGTAGTGGCACAGGCTAAGGAGAAAATAATGAAAGGGAGTCCAATGAAAAGCCCAATTAGTGATTTTTTCAAATTTTTACACATAAAAACCTCAATTATTGAAAAATTAGTACAAATGTACCTATTAAAATAATAATAGATGCAATTGTACTAAAAGTCAATGATTGATAGTACATTTGTGGTATGAATTAGTAAATGCTTCAGTTTTGGATAAATGTAAAAAACGAATTAGATTATAGGGATATAACTCAAAAAGAGCTTGCTTCTGCTATAGATGAAAGTTATAACACATTACAATCTTGGATTAACAGAGATAGATTGCCTGATGCTGAACAAGCTGTAAAGATTGCAAAGATATTAAATACATCAGTTGAGTTTCTTGTAACTGGTTCTGAGATAAAATTAAATAACACGAATGAAGAAGCACTGGTCCTATTAGAAAAAGCGATATCAATTATGAAAAAACAAAAGCAATAAAAAAAATTTTGTTTTAGTTTTTATTGCAAACCCTGTCATTCTTAAACCGAAGCTTTATTCCCAAATCCCTCAAAATTTGCTATCATAAATCACTATGATAAAAACATTATATGCAAATGAAATTGAACCAAAATGGTTCGCCGGTCGTGACTTTGAAGGCACAAATGAAACAGTTCAGAACGTCATTCAGGATGTAATCAAAAACGGTGACGCTGCTGTCAAAAAGTATGGTGCAATGTTTGATGTATCAAGCCCAGAAACAATCCAGATTCCAGAATCAGAATTAAAAGCTTGTGCAGAAAAACTCAAAAAAGAAAAACCAGAAACTTACAACGCCCTCGTTCATTCACATGACCTTGCATATAAATTTGCTATTCGCCAGAGAAAATCCTTTGATGACTTTGAAGAAGAATTACAGCCGGGGCTTTTTACCGGACAGAAAACAATTCCTGTAGAAAAAGCTGGAGTTTATGTTCCGGCAGGAAGATTCCCTTTACTCTCAACTGTTGTAATGACAGTAACTCCTGCAATTGCTGCAGGCGTTGAAGACATCGTTTTGTGTACACCACCTCGTGTTCACCCTGATGATCTTGCTGCGGCAAAAGAGCAGGGTACCGGCGTTCCTGGTAAACCATTTGTTGGAGGTAAGCCTTATGCAGACGAAGGAATTCTTGCTGCGGCCTATATCTGTGGTGCAAAAAAAGCATTTGCAGTTGGTGGCTCACAGGCAATCGCTGCCATGGCTTACGGAACAGAAAGTGTTCCTTGCGTTGATGTAATTGTAGGACCAGGAAACAAATTCGTAGCTGCTGCAAAGAAAGAAGTTTACGGTAAAGTTGGAATCGACATGGTTGCAGGTCCAACAGAGGTTTTTGTAATCGCAGACAGTTCTGCAGATCCACGCTGGGTTGCAGCAGACCTTTTGGCTCAGGCAGAACACGACATTGTAGCTCAGCCAGTTATGGCAACTCCTGATGCTGACTTTGCAAAAAAAGTTGCAGAAGAAATCGAAGTTCAGCTTGCAGAGCTTCCTACAAAAGAAACTGCCCGTGCATCAATCGACACATACGGCCGCATCATCATCACAGAAAGCCTCGAACAGGCTGCAGAAATTGCAAACCGCAAAGCTCCAGAACACCTTGAGCTTGCCCTTAGCGAAGGCGCAGAACGTGACAAAATTGCCGCAATGGTTCGTAACTACGGTTCACTTTTTATCGGACACTATGCTGCCGAAGTATTCGGAGATTACTCTGCAGGTCTTAACCACACACTTCCAACCTCTGGAGCTGCTCACTATTCAGGCGGCTTGAGTGTAAGAATGTTCCTTAAGACTGTAACAACCCTTCGTGCAAAAGAGGGCTCAGAAGGAATGAAGAACTCTGCAGTTGCGGCAGGCGCACTTGGAGATGCTGAAGGTCTTGCAGCACACGCAAAGGCTGCAAGAATACGTCTGGAAAAATAATAAAGCCGCCGATTGCTGGTAATACAAGAAATGCAGGTATTACCACCAGTGGCGGTAAAGAATAAATAGTAATTAATTTGAGGAAATATATGTTAAGAATTACAAAGCTTGGTGAAGATGTTTTAAGACAGGTTGCTGTTCCTGTTGAACCAGAAGAAATTAATGATGAGTTTCGTGTGCTTATAAATGAAATGTTTGAAACAATGATTGAGGCAAATGGTGTTGGACTTGCAGCTCCACAGGTAGATATCAGCAAAAGATTTTTTGTTGTAATCGCTGATGATGATGTTCGCCGCGTTTTCATCAACCCTCAGATTGTTGCAACATCAAGTGATCTTGTTGATTACGAAGAAGGCTGTCTTTCAATTCCGAAAATCTATGAAAAAATCAAACGACCTTCACAGGTTACTGTTCAGGCACTTGATGAAAACGGAAAAAAATTCCAGCTTGAAGCGGACGGTCTTTTAGCCCGTGTAATTCAGCACGAAAACGATCACCTTGATGGAATTGTATTTATCGATCGTGGTGATGCTGAATTCAAAAAAGAAGCAGAAGAAACAATGGCTAAGCGCCAGAAACGATATCTTGAAAAACTGAAAGCTAAAGAAGCTAAAGAGCGCAAAATTGCCGCAAAGAAAGCTGCAAAAGCTGCAAAATAAATTAACTTATAATATTACTTGCCGGTTTTAAAAACCGGCATTTTAATCTGGAGGAACATATGCTGAAAGTATTATATGCAGGAAGTCCTGAACCAGCGGCTGAAACATTAAGGCTTCTTCTTGAAAATCAGGAAAAGTATGGAATCAAAATCGTTGGTGTTTTAACAAACCCACCTTCAGCAAAAGGTCGCCATAAAGAACTTACTCCAACACCTGTAGGAAAGCTTGCTCTTGATTACGCATCCGCCGGTAACGACCTTTCTGTATTTACTCCGGAACACCTTAATGGTGATGCAAGAGAGCAAATTGAACCTTTGGGTGCTGACATTCTTGTTTGCTTTGCATACGGTCACATCTTTGGCCCAAAATTCCTTGCAATGTTTAAGATGGGAGGAATTAATCTTCATCCGTCATTGCTTCCCATGTACCGTGGCTGTACTCCGGTTAACGCAAGCATCCTGAATCAGGATAAAGAAACTGCTTTTACAATTCAGACATTGTCTTTAGGCATGGATGAAGGAAATATCCTGGCCCAGAAAAAAGTTCCTCTTACCGGAAAAGAAACTGCAGGCTCGCTTCTTCACGCAGCTGCTGTAGACGGCGCTCAGCTTATTCTTGACCTTCTTTCTGACGCAGGCAAAAAAGGCTCGCTTAAAGAAGGCATTCCTCAAAGTGGTGAACCATCATACACTCAGATAATTAGAAAAGAAGACGGTAAAATCCACTGGTTTGCATCTGCCTCCCAGATTGATGCTAAAATCCGTGCATATGATCCTGATCCTGGAACATTCTGTATAACAGGAACTGACGAAAAACCTGACACTCTTCGTATTCTTGAAGCAAAGGTTCTTACAACCGAAATGCAGGCTGCCCAAAATTCCCCATATAAACCGGAATTTGAACAGTCAGAACCTGGAACTGTGCTTGTATATGATAAACCTACAGGAATCTGGATTAAAACAGGCGATGGCATTCTTTGCGTTACAAAACTTCAGAAGCAGGGCAAAAGTGCCATGGGTTACAAGGACTTTATGAACGGTGCCCGTGATTTTATTGGCTCACTATTGAAGTGACGCCCTTAATAAAGTATATTATATAGAAGTATTTTACGCTTTAAATCAGTTATCTGACACTTTAAATTAAAGGTGAATTTATATGGCAAAAAAAGAAAATAATTCAAAGAAAGAAAAAGTTCCATTTATGCAGTATGTAAAGAACTTCGGCGTTTCCTTTAAGGCTGGAGCAGAAAAATTGCAGGAAACAGGAGCCGCTTTTGTATGGTATACAGTTGCTCTCTTTGTTATTATGGGAATTACTGCAGTGGCAATCTTCCTTGGAGTTAACAAAGGTTATGAACGCCAGGTAGTTCCTGATGTTGTTGGAACAAATCTTTATCGTGCACAGCTTATTCTTCAGGAAAAGGAATTATATCCTCGTCTTCAGATGCGTTATTCTGATGTTCCGGGACAGGTTGGTCAGATTATTTCTCAGAGTCCTAAAAAAGGTTCTATCGTTAAAGCACAGAGCCGCGTAACTCTTGTAGTAAGTCGTGGTGTTGTATTTGATCATGTAGGAAATTACGTTGGAACAAATCTCGATGCACTAAAAAATACACTTGATGCACTTTATGCTGGTGCTGAAATTCCTTCATTAACAATTGCAAATCCTATTTTCAAACAGGATGCTGCGCTTCCTGGAACAATCCTTGAACAGGATCCACCAGAAGGAACTCCAATCACTCAGCCAATTGAACTTAAGTTCATTGTTTCAAGTGGCCCACAGAAAATGAAAGTTGAAATTCCTGACTTTACAGGTAAGAATGTAACAGAAGTTCTTGCTGCAATGTCTCAGACAAGATTAACTTTTGATTTTACACAGCACATAGCTTCCGAAAATGAAGTTCCAGGAACAGTTGTAAAGCAGGTTAATCCTAGTAATAAAAAAGAAGTTGGTGAATATGCACATGTTCAGCTTGAGTTTGCAATGCCAGCTGTAACAGAAGATGATGAAGAAAATGGTGAAGTAAAACCAGATCAGAATGGTCTTAACGAAGCCGAAGCTACAGAAGCAGGGCTTGTTCGCAATACAGCAAATTATGTTCACGGAATTTTAACAACAAAAATTCCTGAATATCCTTACGCTGTTCCTGTAAAGCTTGACGTAATTCCACAGGAAGGTTCTCGTTACGGAATCGCAACATTCAATCATGTTGGCGGCAACTTAACAATTCCTTATGCTGTTCCACACGGATCAGTTCTGGTATTAAGTGTTTTGGAACGTGAAGTTGAAAGAACATCAATTCAGTAATTAGTAAAATGAATAAAACAAAGATTTGTCTTACTCTTACCTGTAAAACAATTCAGGAAGATTTAAAAATTATAGAAAAGTATCGGCCTTATATCGACATGGTTGAACTTAGGGCCGATTATCTTGAAGAAGATGAATGTCTTCACATTCGTCAGTTTCCACGTCTTGCAAACATTCCTTGTATTTTAACAATCCGCCGTCGCATTGATGGTGGACTTTATGTTGGTGGTGAATCTGCCAGAACAATGCTTTTTGCAAGAGCAATGGCATTTGCAGATCAAAATAAAAAAAATAATTTTGCATATGTAGATTTTGAAGATGACTTTCATATTCCAAGTCTTCAGGATGCCTGTATGGCTTTTGGAACAAGAATCATTCGTAGTATGCATGATATGAATAATCCTGTGTATGACATCATTGAAAAATGTAATTCCATGAGAAAAACCGGTTATGAAATTCCAAAGATTGCTTTTCAGCCACATACACTTGATGATGTTACACATCTTTTTGAAGTAACAAAAAATTTTACAGATTACGATCATATTTTGTGCGCAATGGGATCTCTTGGAACTCCTTCAAGAATTCTTGCCCATAAAATTCACTCATTCCTTACATATACTTCGGCACCTGAAAATCTTTCAAATACAAATGTTATCGGCCATCTTGATCCGATTACTTTGCATAACATTTATCACTTTAAAGACCTGAATGATGATACAAAAATATTTGGTATTACAGGATGGCCTTTGGCTCACACTTTAAGTCCTGAGCTTCATAATAAAGGTTATAAGAAGCACGGAATGAATTGTGTTTACATTCCAATCCGAACACCAAAACTTTCAGAAGCGATGAATTTCTGTGATAAAGTGGGAGTTCAGGGAATGTCGGTAACAGTTCCTCATAAAGAAACTGTATTACCTGAACTTGCTCGTATTGATGAAGAAGTTGCAGATATCCGTGCATCCAATACAATTGTAAAAGAAGCTGGACAATGGTGTGGTTATAACACTGATGCCAGTGGTTTTATGACTGCATTAAAAGAATTCCTTGGTGTTGATAAGCTTCGCCATCGTCGTGTTGCAATTATTGGTGCAGGCGGTGCAGCTCGTGCTATTGCATATGCAATTAAAAAGCTTGGTGGAAAGGCTTGTATTTTTAACCGTACTTTGATTAATGCAAAAATTATTGCAGATAAATATGGATTTAAATATGCACCATTAGCTCAGGATTCTGTTTACGATCTTGAAATGTATTCTGATATTATTATTCAAACAACTTCTGTTGGTAACGGATATTTTGGTCCTTCCAACGAAAGTAATGACCCATTGTATTTCTACAATTTCAAGGGAAATGAAAATGTTTATGACATTATTTATTCCCCAGAAATTACACCGATGATGTCACGTGCAATTGCATCAGGCTGCCATGTATCAAATGGATATTCAATGCTGAGACATCAGGGATATAAACAATTCAAATTATTCACAGGGGAAGAATATGGCGATGACACAAACTGAACAGAAAGAATTAGTTGCAGCAACTGCAATTGATACATTGATTAAGAATAAAAAAATCTTCAGCGGAATGAAGATCGGGCTTGGAACAGGTTCAACTGCCGTTCCTGCTGTTAAGCATCTTGCAAAGAGAATTGCAGATGGAACTTTAAAAGACATTAAGGCTGTGGTAACAAGCTTTGGTACACAGAATCTTTGTGAAGAACTTGAAATTCCAGTTTACTCGATGAATGACAAAATCATTGGTGGCCATCTTGATCTTGCAATTGATGGTGCAGATGAAGTTGATCCAGACAACAATGTAATCAAAGGTGGTGGAGCTGCTTTGCTCCGTGAAAAAATTGTTGCTTACAATGCAGAGCAGTTTGTAATTGTTGCTGACAGTACAAAGATAGTTGATTCATTGGGAACAAAATTCAGACTTCCAGTTGAAATCATCGGTGAAGCACGTGTTCCTGTAACTAAAGCTCTTGAAGCTCTTGGCGCAGAATGTGTTCTTCGCGAAGGTGTAAAAAAATGTGGTCCTGTAATTACCGACAACGGAAATCAGATTCTTGATATTCTTTGGAAAGAACCTGTTAACCCTTGCATGATGGAAGATAAAATCAACTCAATTGTTGGTGTTGTAGAAGTTGGATTCTTTACAAAAAATAAGCCGATTGTATTTACAATGAATTCTGATTGTAATGTAATTCAGAGATAGTTAAGCATTATTTATATTGCAACGGGTGGTGGTTGAGCGATTCTTCACAATTAATATGAAGAATCAGACCACCATTTTTTTTGATTGAAATGTTTTACCAGTTACCTACAAAACTTGCAGAAAAATATTCTCTCGATTTAATGAATGAACTTGAATCAACAGATTTGATGTCAGGCTTTGAAGGAATGTTCGGCGTTCTTGTATGTAAAGAAAAAAATGAAGACGGATCGCTGAATGAAAAGGATATTGTACTTCGCTCTTTTTCAGGGCAGTTCAATGGTGTATGGAACCATGATGGTTTCGTACCAGCGCTTCTCAACCAGGAAGAATATGATAAAGTCGTTGCAGTTAATGATAAAAAAATCCATGAGCTGACCGAAGTTCCAGAAAACGAAACTGCCGAAGAAAGAATCAGGCGTGACGAAAAACGAATTGCTCTTTGCAATGAATCTCTTGCACGAATTTATTCCCTTTATAATTTTACCTGTTTTGATAAAACTAAGAAAACTTTTTCTCATATTAAAGAATATCTTAATTATAATTCATCACATAAAGAGTTAAAACTATTTCCAACAGGCGTAGGTGACTGCTGTGCACCAAAACTTTTTAGCTTCGCATTTAGTAAAAACTTACAGCCCGTCAGTCTTGCAGAATTTTATTGGGGAAAACCAAACACAAATTTTGAGCCTCGAAAATTCTATCCACCTTGTGATGCAAAATGCAGCTTGATTTTACCATCAATGCTAGGTCTTAATATTCTGTATCGCGATGATGACATTATTGTAGTAAATAAACCAAGCGGGCTGCTTGCAGTTCCCGGCCGAGGACCTGATAAGCAGGACTGTATTGTAAACAGAATCAAAAATTTATTTCCTGAGTGTATAGAACAGCCTTCTAGTCACAGGCTTGATATGGATACATCAGGCCTTCTTGTTCTTGGATTTACGACAGAATCCCAACGTTCACTTTCGATTCAGTTTCAGAACGGCGAAGTTGAAAAAAAATATATTGCGGTTATCGACGGAGTGCTCGGTGTAAAATGTAATTTTGAAAATCATGCTGCTGACAAGCTTTCGCCTAACGGTCTTGCAGATTTCAATCCAGAAATAACACCGGTTACAACTGAAGGACAAATTGAATTAAAGTTCAGACTTGATGTTGATAACAGACCACATCAGATTTATGATGAAGTAAACGGTAAAAATGGAATTACATTGTGGAAGAAACTTCGTATCTGGAAAATGAACGGGCGCAATGTAACTTCAGTTGAATTTGAGCCTCAGACAGGAAGAACACATCAGCTTCGTCTTGCATCGGCAAGTAAACTTGGTTTTGGAATTCCGATTGTGGGTGATAATCTTTATGGATCTCAGGATGAAGGGCAGCGGCTTTTGCTTCATTCCTCATACTTAAGTTTTAACCATCCAGTTACAGGAGAAAAGATGGAATTTTTCTGTGAACCGGATTTTAGATATTAATGAGGCGTTTAATACTACTCATTCACTAGCACTGATGCAGTGTTTAACTTCGAATTTGCAAACGGCGAATCAATTTATATGGAAACCGTGTTGAAGTTTTATCTTACTTCCTTCCTATATGGGGCCTGCATTACGTTCTTAAACTTACTGACATTAAAATTACTAATTCATCAGTTTATTCAGAATCGGATCTTTCTGTCTCCAGTTTTTTACAACCTTCACCTGTAAATCAAGATCAATTCTATAATCAAAAATTTTTCTGAGTTCTTTAATGGACTCAACGCGGATTGTTTTGATCATAGATGCACCTTTACCGATTACAATACCTTTCTGAGAATCCCGTTCGACACATAAAAAGGCCCGAACCCAAAGTTCCTTTCCACCTTTTTTAAATTCCATGTCAGAAATATCGACATAAAGGGCATGAGGAATTTCATCAGTAAGACGGTTGATTGCCTGACCGCGAACGACCTCAGCGATTCTGAACCCAACTTCCTGGTCAGTATAATATTCCTCTGGATAAAGATGAGGAGCTTCTGGTGCCAGGTCGTAAAGACTTTTGAGAACATCATTGATTCCAATGTCGTTCTTTGCCGAAATGTTTACGATGCGGTCTTCAGGTATTTCAGGAAGTACTGCTCTGATGAACTTTCTCACATGCTCAGGTTTAGTTCCTGCAATATCAATTTTATTGATTGCGACTACAGTTTTTGAAGCATAAGGTTTGATAAGCTCCGCAGTCATCTGTTCTTCTTCGCCGATATCACGTGTTGCATCGATTACGTAGAGGACACATTCTCCGGCTTCAAGCTGGTCTCTTGCCACCTGTTGAAGTTTTAGATTCAGTTTTTTTTCTGAAATGTGGTAGCCTGGTGTATCAACGAAGACAAGCTGACCGAAAGAGGTGTTAACAATTCCTTTGATGGCGTTTCTTGTTGTCTGGGGAATTGGACTTACAATTGAAACTGGTTCACCGCTTGCAGTGTTGAGGAATGTGGATTTTCCGCTTGAAGGTCGTCCGATGATTGCAACAAGGGCAGTTTTAGGACCTGCAGGTTCGTAATTGTTGTTTTCGTATTCATCTGTAAAGTGTTCTCTTGGAACTGCGTCAGCAAATTCACTGATATCAAAATGTTCGAGTTCTTTTTCCATATGTAGTATTATATAGAAAAAATAATTTTTGACAAAGTTTAAAAGTCGGGTTTATAATTATTTATTCGCAAGAAAATTAAATCAATACATTTTAATGAGGAAATCAGATGAAAAAAGCATCTAAGTTAGTTATTGCCACATTAATGGCATCAGTTACTCTTTTTGCAAGTTGTGGTAAAGGAAAAGAAGTTGTTGAAAAGTATGACATGTTAAAGGTTAAGGGAGGAAGTCTCCCTCAAGAATTTATAGAACTTTTAGGTGTGGATAATGATTTCGATGAGAATCCTGATCTTAAATTTACAGTAAGTGACTTTTTCATTTCAAAATATGAAGTAACACAGCAGTTTTATCAGGAAGTTATGGAAAGCGATCTTGATGTTAATGCAAATCCTGCTTACTTTAAGGAAAATCCTGTAAGTGAAGAAGAACAGGGACTTCGTCCTGTAGAAAGAATTTCATGGTATGACTGTTTATATTTCTGTAATAAGTTAAGTGAAAAAGAAGGTCTTGAACCAGTTTACACAATTGAAGATATTCAGCGTTATTCAAAAGATAAAGCCATCAAGAGTGCTAAAGTTTCTGCGGATTTTACAAAAAACGGATATCGTCTTCCAACATACGCTGAATGGGCTTATGCAGCCATTGGTGGAGTAAAATCTACTGGTTTGTACAAATACAGTGGAAGTGATGACATTTCAACTATTGCATGGCATGTAAATAATTCAGGAGAAAAAACTCATCAGGTTGGTTTGAAAGAGCCTAACGAATTAGGCTTGTACGATATGACAGGTAACGTAGCTGAATGGCTTTGGGATTATCTGTGGGATGAGGAAGGATACGACAATAAGGAATATGTAAACTTTACAGGTCCAGAAACAGGTCGTTATAGATTCATTATGGGTGGATGTTTTATTGATTATTCATCTGGTGCAGAATTCCCATACGAAATTTATGATTCAATCGGTGGTATTCAGGGATTGCGTTATTACAATACTGGATTCCGCCTTGCAAGAAATGCATCATCAAATAAGAAAAAGAAATAATAACATCCATAATCGGAGAGACAAAAACGAAAGCAGTAAAAAAGTTTATGTTGCTGGGTGCTGTATCAATTATGGTGCTCAGTTTAACAAGTTGTAAAAAAGATAAATATGGAATGGTAAAAATTAAAGGCGGGGAATTGTCTCAGCCTTTAATTGAATTACTTGCCCTGAAAATTGATAATCCTCGAGAAGATGCAACAGAAGAGTCACCTGTGTTTTCAATAGAAGTTTCTGACTTCTATATTTCAAAATATGAAGTGACTCAGGAATTGTATCAAAAAGTAATGTCTGGTATTCCAGATGCAAATCCTACACCCTCTTATTTTAATGATTCACCAGCAGAAGGTGAGCAACAGCTGAAACGTCCGGTAGAACGAATTACCTGGTACGATGCCATAAGTTTTTGTAATAAGCTTAGTGAATTAGAAGGCCTTACACCCGTTTATAAAATTTCAGATGTTTTAAGATATTCAAAGGATAATGCAATCAAGCATGCAACTGTAACTGCAGATTATTCTAGAAATGGTTACAGGCTTCCAACACATGCAGAATGGCTTTATGCCGCTAATGGTGGAGAAAAATCAAAGGCAGAATATAAATACAGTGGATCAAATGAACTTGCAGATTATGCATGGGCAGATGATAATGCTGAAGATATGACACATCAGGTTGGACTTAAAAAGCCTAATGAACTTGGACTTTATGATATGACAGGAAACGTAGCAGAATGGTGCTACGATAATATATGGAACGAAAAATTTGAATATCGTCCATATGTTGATTACCAGGGACCAAAAGATGGTGTAGTAAAAATCATAAAAGGTGGTTCCTTCGTTTACCTTGCAGCAGGAACTTTTTTTGCTTACGAAAATAGTAATCAGGTAAATGGAAGACAAAGTCTGCGTTATTACAATGTTGGTTTTAGAATTGCAAGAAATGTAGAATAAAAAAAAATAAAAAGTAAAGTGAAGTAAAAAATGGAAACAATACAGAATTTAGTTGAATACTATGATGAACTCTTTCCTGTAACACAGGCTCAGTATGATTTTTATACCGGGTTGATGGAGGAATTTCAAAAGCCTGTAAAGTTTCTCACAATTGGTTGTGGAACAGGTGTAATGGAAAATTATCTTGCCAAGCAAATGACAGATGTTACAGGACTTGAAACAATAAAAGATCTTCTTGAATCTGCAACACGCAAACACAGAACTCAGTTGATGTCATTGAGATTTTTCAAAATGTCTACAATTGAAATGGTTCGCTTTCTTGGGAAAAATTTTTATAATGTAATTTCATGTCTTAATGACAGAATTATTTTTATTCATGATAAAATTTTATTAAGAAAATTTTTCTTTGATTGTAAGCAGCTTCTTGCAAAAGATGGAAAAATTATTCTTCAGCTTTCAAATTATAATTTGTACAAAAATAAATCTTCATCTGTTATGCCAGAAATATCAAGTGTAAGAGTTTCTCTTTCAAGTAAGCTGGAATATGTAAATGATGAAGAGTATGCATTTTCCAGAAATATAAAAACTGGCAGTGGTAAAATTCTGCCGGTTTATCAAAAAGCTTCTGTATATCCGATTGTTCCATGGGAAATTGAGGACTTTGCAAAAGAAGCAGGATTTACTTCAATTGAATACTTTGCTGATTTTGAAAAAAATCTTTTTACACCTCAAAGTCCTTCAATGGTAGTTGTAATTAAATAATTAAACAGCATGAATAATTTCACGTGGTTTACTACCATTTGCAGGTCCGATGATTCCACGAGCTTCCATGTCTTCAATTAAGCGTGCTGCGCGGTTGTAGCCGATTGAAAGTCGACGCTGTAAGTATGATGCAGAAGCTTTGCCTGCCTGCATAACGATTTCAAGAGCTTTATTATAAAGAGGGTCTTCTCCACCACCAAAAAGTCCTGGATCGGACATTTCATCGTCTTCTGTTTCAACAAAGATTTCCTCATCGATATACTCTGGTTCACCATAGCCTTTTACATATTCAACTACATTTTCAACTTCCTGATCGCTGACAAATGTTCCCTGAATACGAACAGGGAATGGATCAGTTGCGCTGGCATAAAGCATATCACCACGGCCGAGAAGTTTTTCAGCTCCAACCTGATCAATGATGATGCGGCTATCCATTTTTGAAGCAACCATAAATGCAATACGTGTAGGAATGTTGGCTTTAATCAAACCAGTGATTACATCAATAGAAGGTCGCTGTGTTGCAAGTACAAGATGAATTCCGACAGCACGGCTCATGGCACAAAGACGTGCAATTGTTGATTCAAGCTCTTTTCCTGTTGTTGCCATAAGGTCAGCAAATTCATCGATAATGACCACAATGTAAGGCAGTTTTTCTGTTGCAATGTGACGTTCTTCAACACGTTTGTTGTAGTTGATGATATCACGAACTCCAAGACCATCAAGCAGGGCATAACGACGTTCCATTTCGCACAGACAATACTGTAATGACTGGAGCGCTTTTTTAGGCTCTGTAATTACAGGAGTCAAAAGGTGAGGAATGTCGTTGTAAAGCTTAAGTTCTACGATTTTTGGATCTACAAGAATCATCTTTACTTCCTGTGGGGATCTCTTATATAAGATTGAAAGAATGATACTGTTTACACAAACTGACTTTCCAGAACCTGTGGAACCTGCAATCAAAAGATGAGGAGTTTTTGCAATATCAAGAAGTTGTGCTTCACCCTGAATGTCTTTACCAAGAACTACAGGTACAGCCATTTTCTTGTATTCAGGGAGATTTTGTTCAATCAATTCACGGAATGTAACTGTTGCACGGTTTGCATTTGGAACTTCGATACCAACGGCGCGTTTTCCAGGAATTGGTGCTACGATGCGGACAGAGCTTGCTGCAAGGCGAAGGGCAATGTTGTCCTGCAATGCAACAATCTTGCTGAGTTTAACGCCAGGCGCCGGTAAAATTTCAAACATTGTGACAACAGGCCCTTTTCTGATTCCTGTTACTTCTGCTTCAATTTTAAATTCCTTAAGTGTTTCTTTTAAGAAGTTTGCAGCTTCATTTGTTTTTTCGTCAATAATCCAGTACTTCTGATCTTCAAACTGATTAAGTAATCCATCAGTAGGAATTTTGTAAGGACCGCGTCGTTTTGTAATTGTAGATTTTTTTTCTTCACGGATTTTTGCTTCAGCTTCTTTTACAGACACTGTAGGTTTTTCAACATCAGTTGTATCAGGTTCGATAACAGGTTCATTAAAATCAGTGTCTTCTTCTAATTCCTGCCAGTTCTGGCTTTCTTCTAATTCCTTTTCGAACTGTTCATCAGGAGATGTTTCATCTTCATCGATTTCTGGTTCTGAAAAATCAATTGAATCAGATTCGGTTCCTTCGATTTTTTCATTTATGTCTTTGTCCATCTGTGAGAATACATCAGAAATTCCATCTTGTGTCTGTTCCAGATCAGTTTCAACAACATCACTTTCATCATTCATTTCAATTGCATCATAATCAGGAATTTCAACTTCAATATCATCATCATTGTAATTATAGTCAGATTCAGAAACATCATAATCATCATATTCTGCTTCATTATCGATTGAGTTCTGGTTTTGTCGTTCTTCGTAAATTATTTCTGATTCTTCCTGTTCATCATAACCTTCAAATGTATCAGGAACAGTTTCTTCGATGACCTGTGGAGCTTCTTCGGTTAAAGAGAAGTCGGAATTTTTATCGTATAACGGAACGTCATCAAAAGCATGAATGTATTGCGAATTCATTTCTGAGTCATCAATTGAATTATCTGAATTGTCGCTGTTCATGATTTTGTTATAAGCATCATCTTCTTGTGCTGAAGAACTTCCATATAGAATGTCATCAGAATCTTCTTTCATCGCTTCTTTACGAAGCTGATTTTTCATGCGGCGATTGAAAGCAACTCGTTCTGCGATAATTCCTGATAAAAGAAATTCAATTCCCATAATGAGAAGGGTAATGATGATTGTAAAAATTAATTTCAGAATTCCCATTCCACCTGTAAGATGCTGTGTGGAATTGCGGTAAATGTGTTCACTTGCAACTGCTGTAAAAAATGGAATAAGACTAAAACTGATGTAAATACATTTTTTGAATGTAATCTGGAGAATAAGACAGAAAATTGAAACAGTAAAAAAGAAAAGAGGAATTAAAATACTGCAAAGTCCATAACTGTCTTTTATAAGACGACCGTTCCAGGCAATAAAGCCAGCAAGGCCTGTCAAATTCTGATTGTTATCAAACAATGCGAATATTAAGCCAAATGAGAAGAATATAGCCAGTAAAAAGAACACGATTCCTGCAATAATCTGGACTACTCTGTATTTTTTCATTACTTTCCCCTGCAATATTTTTAATTTAAAATCTTTTGTACTCTATATTATCGGTGAAAAAAATTAGTGAGTTTACGTTTTTTGAAAAATTAAAAATCTTGTGTTTTAGTATTTTTTTGATATAATTTTACATATGAAGAATTCAAAGGTAAAAACAGTTGGTATTTTAACTTCTGGTGGTGACGCACCAGGTTTAAATTCTGCTATTCGTGGACTCTGTGAAGCAGGAATGAATTGCTACAATATGAAATTTGTAGGGATTCTGAATGGATATAAAGGCTTTGAAGCAGGTCAGTGTATTTCAATAGAAAAAGAAACTTTGCCACAATTATTGACCCTTGGAGGAACATTTCTTGGATCAACAAGAGAAAAACCTTTTAAGAATAAAGAAAAGGATTCTAAGACCGGGCTTTCTGCTGTGGATTCCATAAAAAAATATTACAAAAAATGGAAGCTTGATGCACTTGTAGTTTTAGGTGGCAACGGAAGTAATACTACAGCCGGGCTTCTTTCTCAGGAAGGATTGAATGTAATCGGTCTTCCTAAAACAATCGATAATGATATCGTTCATACAAATTATTCTTTTGGATTCCAAACTGCTGTAAGTATTGCATCTGATGCAATTTCAATGATTCATACAACTGCTTCAAGTCATAGTCGTGTAATGGTTGTAGAAGTAATGGGACATAAAGCCGGATGGATTGGATTACATTCTGGAATTGCCTCTGGTGCAGATGTAATTTTGCTTCCTGAAATTCCTTATGACAAGAAATCTGTTGCAAAGAAAATTTTAGAAAATCATAAGGCCGGAAAAAAATATTCAATAGTAGTTGTATCTGAAGGTGCAATGAATAAAGAAGAAGCTCAGCTTGACAAGAAAGCATTTAAGAAAGAAAGAGCTTCAATGCCTTGTTCAATGGGTGAAAGAGTTGCAAAGGAAATCGAAGAACTTACCGGACTTGAAACTCGATGTACAGTGCTGGGGCACTTGCAGCGTGCAGGTGAACCATTACCTTATGATCGAGTGATGGCAACATTATTTGGTGCATCTTGTGCAGATTATCTTGCAAGAGGCGATTTTGGTAAAATACTTGTCTGGCAGAATGATCAGATTGTAGGTATTCCATTGCTTGATGTTGCAAGTCAAGTTAAGAATGTAGGTTTGGATGAACCATTGGTAAAAGCTGCTAAAAGTGTAGGAATCTGTTTTGGAGACTAGTATTTTCAGATGTCACAATTGTAAAGTTTGTCTTGGTACAGGTTGTCTTAATGAACTTCCTGGAATGGGTGGCTTAAATAATAATGAAAATTTTCGCCTCAACTGTTCTAGCTGGGAACGTCTTTATAATGAAGAAGATAAATCGAAAATTCCTCAGTTATCAAATGAAGAAATTCATTCTTTACTAAGATATGCGCCTGTAACCGGAGCAGTAGAAAATATTGGCTGGGAAGACGAAGAAAGTTTTTACTACGATTTTTTTGTTGCCCTTCATAAATCTGGAGTCAACCTTTCTATTGGAGATGGCACCCCTGATTCAAAACTTCTTTACGGAATAAATTCAGTCAAGACTATGCGAAAAGAAGTTGATAAAAATCTCAGTGTGGCAGCTTTTTTAAAACCTTATCCAGACGAAAATCTTCATAATCGAATCGCATGGACGATGCCAATTGCAAGTCATATCGGTATTGATATTGATGCATACAACATTGTAACCATGCGTAATAAAGTTCAGCTTGAGAAAAAAACTGCTTCACAGATTAAAAGTTATATGAAAAAGCTTTTGGTACCTTTTGTAGTAAAAGGTGTCTTTACAAGAGAAGATATAGAAATGGTCAAAGAGGCTCGCCCTGATGTCATTTATATATCAAATCATGGTGGTCGCGTAGATACAAGAAGGGGAAGTACTGCGCTACTTTTAAAAGAAGCTGGTCCAATACTAAAAAAATATTGTAATGAGATTTGGGTAGATGGTGGCATTCGCTGTAAGCGAGATGTAGAACTTGCACATTATTATGGTGCAAGTCAGGTTCTCGTTGCCCGACCATTTATTAAAAATTACTGTTACAATGGTTATATAGGCATCGATGAATTTTTAAGCTCACCGGCTGAATTATAATAAACAGAAATAATAATCTGAAAAAAAACGACCGTAAAACTTGAGGTACAGTGAAATAACCTTCATGTATTTACGGTCGTTTTTTTTTTTTGCTGTTTTTATATCAGCGAAAAAATTACTTTAATTCAGTTACAGTTACATTCTTGAAATAAACTGTTGAAGTAGAACCAAGTTTACCCATGTTGTATTCCAAACGTCCGAATGGATCATCATCATAGTTCATAGTAAATTCGTATGTGTATGTTTTCCAGTCTGTTCCAATGTCAGTTTCTGTATCAGGAAAGTATCTTGTCCAGTTAACTTCTGGTGCTGTAATTGCAACTCTGATTTTTCTGGCTTCTTCAGCTTTTGCATCAAACTGGATTCTATACTTTGTTCCTTTTTTCATGTTGATGCCAGGATGAACAACCTGAATTGAGTGTGCAACAGTTCCTGCGTTTACTGTTTCAACTTTTAATGAACCATTTGCGATAGTTGCCTTTCCTTCACCAGCAGAAGCTGTAAGGAATGTCCAGTCTTTTCCATCGTTAAGAGGTTCGTCATAAGCGAAGAAGCTGTTATGGATATAGTTTCCGTTTTCGTCTGGTTCTGGAACTTTAGCAGTTGGTTTTGTTACATTAGTGTCATAATGTTCTTTCTGATAAACACGAACGTAATCAATTTCAAATTTTGCATTTTCAAAATCTGTGTCAGGACCAGGTTTTCCAGGCCAGTCTCCACCTACAGCAAGGTTAAGTTGAATGAAGAAGTCTTCGTTAAATGGTGCTGGATAATCAAAGCTTTCACCAGCACGGCTTTTTGCAAACCAGTTGTTTTCTACATAGAAAAGATTTCCATCGATGTACCAGCGGAAAATACCAGGTTCCCATTCTACTTCATAAGTATGGAAATCCTCAGAGAAATCTGGAGTTCCTTCTGGGGTAATATATGTTCCCTGTTTCTGTGCATGTGGAGAGCCGTAGTGAATTGTTCCGTAAGTTTTATTTGTTTCATTGCCTAAAACTTCCATGATATCAATTTCACCACTTACAGGCCAGTTTCCAAATTTGTCTTCAGATGGCATCATCCAGATTGCAGGCCAGAGTCCTTTTCCCTTTGGTGCTTTTGCTCTTGCTACAACTTTTCCGTAAGTAAAGTGAACCTTATTGCTTGTCTGTACTTTTCCGGATGTGTAATAGAAGCTTCCACTTTTAAGTGGAAACTGAAGTGCGCGCAGTACAAGTTTTCCATCTTCTACATAAATGTTTTCGTCTTCTTCTGTATAAGCCTGAAGTTCATGGTTAGTCCATCCTGCAGGACGAACCTCTCTGTTCCAGTATGATGAATTAAGTTTTTTTCCGTCAAATTCATCATGCCACATAAGTTTGTAGCCTTCGATTTCTGGAGCTTTAGTTTTACAAGATGCTATTAACATCAAGGCACTAAGAGCTAAAATTGAATAAGAAATATTTTTTTTCATTTTAGTTCCTCTAAAAATAATTTCTATAATTATATAATTTAAATTTAAAGATATGTATAAGAAAAGTTCAGAAAATATAAATATTGTTATAAAACAAATTCATTCAGGAAGTCGCCTATGCCATCTTCTTCATTTGATTTGCGAGTGACATATTTTGCAATGTTCTGAATGTATTCCAACCCATTGCACATTGCAACTGAATAGCTTGTCATGCGAATCATTGATTCATCATTCATACTGTCACCAAAAGCCATTGTTTTTGACTGATCAAGTTTCAGATAATCAGAAAGCCATGCAATAGCTTCTCCTTTACCACATGCTGCAGGCATTACTTCAAGAAAGTAAGGCTTGCTTGTAAAGATAACGGCTCTGCCGGTTTCCTCCAGTTCTTTTTTCAGGAAGGAACAGAATTCTGCAATTATTTTTTCGTCTCCCGGAACAAGCATTTTGCTATGACCTGGCTTAAGAAAATTTTTAAAGTCGGGAACGATTTCCATATTCAGCTTGCAAAGTCTGGCGTCGATATGAGTAAATTCATTGTCGACATTTGCAAAAGTTGTTGTGGAGTTATACACCTGGCAGGGTAGTCCTCTTTTTAATGCTTCATCGTAAACAAATTCGAGAACATCAAAAGGAACTTTTCTGGAATAAATAGTTGTTCTTGTGTGAAGATCAAAAATTTCAGAACCGTTGACGGCAATAACATAACGTCCTTGTTGTGTTCCAGCAAGTTCAAGTGTTCTTACAAATTGAAGAATTCCGTTCTCTGCACGACCAGAACAAGGAACAATGTAAATTCCTTTTGCTGCAGCATCCTGTAATGCTTTTACAGTAATTGGGGTAATTTTTAATTCTTTTGTCAAAAGAGTATCGTCAAGATCCAAGGCGATAAGCTGTGGATCAAGTTTTTCTGAAGGAATTTTTAACATAACAAATCTCTTTAGTAAAATCAGCCCTTTCTTCTTACTTGAAACTGAATTTTAGGTGTTGATTTTTTCTCTGCAATTTTCTTGTATTTTTTATAGATAACTTCCTGGGCTCTGCAAATTCCATGGCCTGTAATTGGTTTTCTTGGAAGCCATGTTCCATCACTTCTTAACTGATGAGTATTCATGTCAGACTTAACATAAGTGTCGAGACAGTCTTTTATTTCAGTGAAAATAGCAGGATCAAGAATCGGGAACATCAATTCAATTCGGCGATCCAGATTTCTGTTCATCCAATCTGCACTTGAAAGATAAATTTCTGATTGACCACCATTCTTAAAATAGAAAATACGTTCATGTTCCAGGTAACGGTCAACAATAGAAATGACCTGAATGTTTTCACTCATTCCTTTTACACCTGGAACAAGCATACAAATTCCACGAACATTGAGAATGACCTTAACACCAGCACGACTTGCATCGTAGAGGGCGGCAATCACTTCTTCATGTGTCAAAGAATTCATCTTTGCAATAATCAAACCTGGGTTTGCTTTGCTGGACATTCTGATTTCCCGCTGAATCATCGAAATAATGTTGCTCTTAATATTTACAGGCGCCATGCTTAATGCTTTCATGGATTGCAATGCAGAATATCCAGTGACGATATTGAAGAACATTGTAGCATCGTTGGCAATCAAAGGATTTGCAGTAAAGATAGACATATCACTGTAAAGTTTTGCAGTTTTGGGATTGTAGTTTCCAGTTGCAAGATGAACATAACGGCGAATGGCCTTTTCTTCTTTTCTGATGATCATAAGAATTTTAGCGTGAACTTTTAAATTAACGATTCCCTGAATTACAATAACACCTGCATTTTCAAGTTCGTTTGCCCATCCGATATTTCTTTCTTCATCAAAGCGAGCTTTCAATTCAACAAGAACAGTAACCTGTTTACCATTTTGTGCAGCTTTTTTTAATGCACTGATGATAGGTGAGTCATTGCCTGTTCGGTACAAAGTCATTTTAATTGAAATTACATCCGGGTCATCTGCCGCATCAGAAATAAATTTTACGACCGGATTATAGCTTTCATAAGGAACATGTAAAAGAACATCATGCTGTTTTAAAGTATCCCAATATGGTTTGTCTTCCGGAAGACTCTTTGGATAGAAGTGTTCCCAGTTTTCAAATTTTAACCTTGAGGTATCTTCAAGCTTTCCAATTTCTAAAAGACAGCCTGGATCGATTAATTCATCACATTCATAAACATCATCAGAATTAAGACCAAGATTTTTCATAAGGAATTTTTTAATCTCTGCACTGGAATTATTACAATTAAGGCGTACTGCAAACGATGACTGACGCTGAACAAGAACTTCTTCCATTGCCTCAATAAAGTTAGGACCAGCATCTTCATCAACAGCAAAGTCCGCATCACGGATTACATTGAACAGCATTGATTGCTTAACTTCAAATCCCGGGAACAGCTGCGTTCCATACTGAAGAACCAAATTGTCAACAAGAGTAAATTGTTTTGCCTTTGTGTGACCAGGAAGCCATACAATGCGTGAGATACCGGTTGGAATCTGTACAAAAGCGATTGCTTGTTTTCCTTCTCGGGTAATAAATTCATTGTTCATTGGTTTGATATCTTGAATTGGTTTAAGTAAAAAGGCTGCATGATACTGAAGATTTGAAATACGAGGAAAAACATCAGTGTCAGTGCGAAGAGGTGTCAGTAATGGAAGAATGTTTGAATTAAATTCCCGCTGACAGAAGTTCTGCTGTTCTGGAGTAAAGTTTTCAGGCTTTACATAAACGTAGCCTTCTTTTTCGAGAAGAGGGAAAAGTTCTTCCTGGAGGCATTTGTTTTTCTGATTTACAACTTCATGTGCTCTTACTGAAATCTGTTTTAAAAGTGTTGTAGGTGTGTATCCAGAAATATCTTTTTTACGGGAATCGATTTTCTGCATGCGTTTGATTGAAGCAACACGAACTTGAAAGAATTCGTTGAAGTTACTTGTAACAATAGATAAAAACTGAATGCGTTCAAGTAAAGGCAGATCGTTTCTGCATGCCTGATATAAAACTCTGGCATTAAATTCAATCCAGCTGAGTTCTCTGTTAAAGAAAGTGTTTTTATTCATATTGCCTCCGCTATCCTCATTGGGGAATTTATAAGTTATGCAAGAATAATCTTATATCCGAAAACGTATTCGAAAATATTTGCTTTTTCAGCAAGAGCTTTTCTTTCAAGTACAATGTTATGATTTGAATTTGTGTTCAGCAAAATTGTATCGTTCTGTTTGGAAATTGTAATTCCTTTCAATTTTTGCTGATGAGCACGATCAAGAGCATCTGCAATTCTCAAAATCGCAGTCAGCTTCAATACCATCATACGGTCTGCTCGTGGTAACATCATAAACTGTTCATCATCTTGGGGTAAGCCTGAACCGCGATGGAATCTGGCGATGAGACCTACAAGTTTATTATCATATTTTCTGATGCCAAAAATTTCTGAGTTAACAATAATATACTGACTGTGGAATTGATGTTCCTCCATGCGAATGAACATACCAATATCGTGAAGAATACCTGCAACTTCAAGAAGCATGCGGTGATGGTCATCAAGGCCTATCTCATCACGTAATGCATCAAAGATATCAAGGCTCAGGTTTGTAACATATAACGCATGCTCAACATCGCCGTGATATTTATTTAAAAGGCTTAATGCAGATGCCGAGATTTGAGAATTAAATTCTTTAAGCAATTCGCTTGATGGTTCTGCAATGGAACTGATAATTGCACCATCACGAATGTTGGTCTGGAGTACGATGATGTTTTCAATGTTAGTCAGCTGGATAAACATCTCGTAAATAGAAAGTCCGATAAAGAACTGCTGAGCTTCACTGTATTCAATATTATATTTGGCAACAATTTCTTCTGGAGAATAGGTTTGAATTTCTCTTACGAATTTTTCAAATTCCTTGCGGGAGATTTCCCAGATTCCATCACTGATTTTTTTACCATAAGTTTGGGCGGCAATGCGTGGTTCCCCACCAACTGAGTAGAATTGTTTTACTGTAGATAATTCGAGCTCATCATTAAGAGAACCTTTTGTATTGAAAATGAACTGCTGAATATATCTGCGGATATCACTTGCATTTGCCTGTGAAAGACTTAAGCTTTGAGCGATACGGATTGTACCGATTTTTAAGCTGTGGGCTCCAGCCATCTTTCCTTTTTTGATGAGCATCATTTCTGTAGAGCCGCCGCCCACTTCAAGAATGATTGCATCATCATCAACATTCTTTCTTGAAAGTTCTTTGATTTTATTAGTTACAGCAAGATACATAAGACGGTTTTCTTCAATACCGTCAAATATTATAACTTTGAAACCAGTTTTGATTAAAATCTGATCGATGATAGGATCCGGATTTTTTGATTCGCGAATAGCACTTGTTGCAATAACTCGTGTCTGTTCAGGAGAAATTCCCCAGCCTGCAAGCTGTTCTCTAAATCTGGAGAGAATCTGCAGGACCAGAAGAATATTAGTGCGGGAAATTAATCCTGTCGTAAATACATCACGGCCAAGATCAACGGGTAGTTCTGAGTAGTCGATTACTTCCCAGCCACCATTGTCCTTAACCTGGGCTACCAGAAGTCTGATTCCGGTAGAGCCTATTTCAATAACTGCTTCCGGTGTAGTAGCCATAAAATTTCTCCAGGATTAATTTAATTATAATTTTTCAATCAACATCGAACATTTGCCCGATGGAATTGGTAATGTCTTCTTTTTCTGATCAAGGATATTAATTGTAAAGTAATAAAGTTTTTCACTTTCCATCTGAATTTCCCAACCGCGGAGACTCTTGTTACTTAAAATTGTAATAAGATTGCGTTTGAGAGAAAGATTCTCAATACCCATGATTTCAAGGTTTGGAATAACCCAGTCTACTGTCTTGCGAGGAAGACTGATAATCAAACCGATAACATTTTCTATCATTAAAGCAATTGTAGATAGCCCTACAGTCTGCAGATAGCGTGGACGTGCAAAGTTCGAGTGACCGCGGAGATTTGCTCTTCCTTCTTTTGTAGGAAGGTAAGCTTCGAAGAGGTCACCTTTAACCTTTGAATCATTTGGCGACAATGCTTCAAGAATGTAATACAGGTGGCGGATTGAACATTCACGAGCCAGATCATAGCGCTGATATTTTTCAAGGCCTTTGATAACCATAAAGTTCATAGCTGGGAATACACTTCCGCGGTATCCTTCACCACTTTCTTTAAAGTCAGGGCTGTCAGCACTGAGAGAAGGAAATGGATGGTCAGTTCCAAATGTTTTTGGATTTGTTAAATGGTCAATAAGCTTATCAGCTTTGTCTGCATTAGGAATTTCTGCAAGTAATGGCCAGAATCCTGCAATTGTTTTCTGTGGAAGCATCTGTTCTGACTTATCAAGGTCATGATAGAAGCCTGTTTTTTCATTCCACATCATTGAGTTGATTCTAGTCTTAAGTGAGAAGTACATTTTTTTGTACTGGAAGCTTAATTCTTTATCGTTAAGAATGTCACCGAGGGCTGCCATGTGAGTAGCATTGATTGCCATTGCAGCATTAAAGTCTACTGGATAAAAGGCTTTGTCCCGTGGTGAGTTGAACATACCTGTACAACATGCAGGAACTGCATAAAGGCCGTTTGGTTTTTTGAAGTTTGCATCAATCCAGTTTAAATATTTCTGGAGAATAGGCACAACTTCTTTAACCCGTCTTTTGTTTGCAGATTTGTGATACAAATTGAATTCAGCCCATGCAAAAAGAGGAATACCGATGCCTTCTGGATTTAATCTGTCCAAAACAGGTTTGTTTTTCTTCAGATCATATTTCCAGCGGATTGCACCATTTTTTTCCTGACGTGCATACAGGTAGTCTAAATTCTGGTTAGCCGGATAGTTTCTATTTGAGTAAACTAAGAAAAAGGATGAGAAAATAGAATCAAACTGGTTGATAATATACTGTCTGTCTTCTGGGTATACAAAATATCCGTCTGGATCAGGTTCGCCCGATTTTGGATCAAGCCAATAATCGCCAAGCCAGTTCCAGGTTTTATTATAGATGTCTACAAAATCCTGATCGTAAAAATGGATTTTAGGGAAATCTTTTTTGTTCACAAAAACTCCTGTCAGTCACCAAATGGGCCAAATTTGCAGAAATTTCGCCCGCTTTGACTGAATGAATATACAAAACTAATTATATCACACTTTTTTCAAATTTCGCCAAAAATTTAAAAAAAAATGCAAAATTTTCTCAAATTTTGCATTTTTGTACTTGAAAAAACTGTTAAAAATATGTTAAAGGCCAATTTCAACAGTTTTTTCAATGAATAATGTATTTTCAAGCAGTTTTTTACTGTGCTGCAACTTCTCTGTAGTAGAGTTTAATGATTTCGTGCTGTGACTTATGTCTTGATTTAAGCAAAAGTCCACGCATTGACGATCTGTAAACATAACCAGAAGAGTTGTAGATTTCGAACTGTGGGTCTGTTCTGAAGTCCATGTTGTAGATCTGGATTCTTCTGAATGGATTGATTCCAATTATCATTACATAGTGTGTAAGTCCAAGTGGGAAGTCAATATCAACAAACAGAGTTCTGTTTTCATCCTGAGTAATCTTGATATCACGGGCAATTGTCCATGCCCAGATTGTAGTTCCGTCAAGATCTCTAATCTTAGCAAAATGTGGGTAGTAAGGATTGTCGTGAACTGCAATTGGATAGATTTCACACATTGTGCGTAAATCAAGACCTGCCAGGTCTGACAGATATGAGTTAACAATCAGGTATCCGCATTTTTCCACATTATCCATACCCTCAACTGTTCCGTATTCAATAAAAGCATCCCCGGCATTAACAGCTGCTATTACAGAAAGATTTGTATCATTTTCTGCAAGGCGAATCTTGTTGTTATCAAGTTTGCAGGAATCTGTAATCTTCTTTATACAAGGTTCAAGAACAGGAACAAGCTTTTCTGCATTTGCTGATTCAGCAGTTTTTAATACAGCATATACGTGAAGAATTCCTGCAGCCTGTGCAACTGTGAAGTTGTTGTTTGTAAGAGAAGCAGGCATTGAAAGAACTCTGGCTACTTCTGGATCGTTTTCATTAATTACAAAGTAATCAGCAATATTGCCTGTTGTGAAAACATCGCAGGATGATGCCTGCAATGCATGAGAAACCATGCTCTTGTAATTTTCCATCTGCATTTCTAGGCTTGGAGCGACCTTTGCCAGAGTTCCAAAGAATGGAGCTGACTGGTAAGTTCGCTTTGTTCCCTTTGTAAATGAAGCAGGAACTGTATTTATTGCTTCGTTGTATCTTCCTGCATTGCTCATTGCGGCAGCATATGCAATAACTGTCTGTTCAGAAAGGGAAGAAGCAAAAGAAACATCGCTCTGGCTCAATCTCATAAACTCAGAAATAATTGTTGCACTTAACGTATTAAGGGAATTCTGCCATTCTGCTTTTGATGCTCCGGCAAGGTTTGCAACAGCATCGATAGAGAACTCTGTCTGTTTTACGTAAGAACGGTAGCTGGCAAATTTAGAGTTCTGAAGAAGCAGAAGCCTTGAGTCCTGAAGCATAGGAGCCAAAAGTGAGTAAGAGGAATTTTTCCCTTCTACAATTGCCTGCTTAGCCTTCTGGTCTGTAAATGAATAGCCGGTTAATGGCTTTGTAATCAAAGAAACATAGCTGATTTTTGCAGGAAAATCTGCAGTAATAATCAGTGGTGAATTTGCAGCAACCTCTGATAAGGAGAAAGTAATTGTAATGTCATCGTCAAAAATGAGTGATAAGGAATTTTCAGTTTCCTCATAAGTTTTAAGAACAGCTTTTCTTGTGGAATCACCAACAACGTATTCAACGGAATTTGAATCATCTCCAGTAAATTGAATACCATTATAGGCAATCTGAAACTGATTCTTTAAAGCAGCTGATCCATCAGTAGATTCTGCTTCTACCAATGTAACCCTCATTGAACGAATTGTTTTTCTTATGATAGAATCGCTTCTAAATTGAATTACAAAAATGCCGACAATAATAACGGCGTAGAGGACAATCAGTCCCAGTGACTTTCTGACAATATGTTTACGCATTTGATGTCATTTTAGTCAACAAAATAGGGAAAATCAACTGTTTGACCTGCTTTTTTAGAAACAGCGCCCGGGATATAAAAATGAGTAGTAAAGCAAAAGTTATCGCATTGATTCTTTCTTCGGCAATGGCCATGAATGCCTACTGTGCCGAAATGTCCAGTAAAGATGCTCCCAAGGAAAAGGCTAAGCCTGTAAATACAAAGGTGGAATTTGTACAGAAGCTTCAGAATCTTCTTAATTCCGGAGATTTAGATGCAGCCATTGCATCATTTGATTCACTTTCCGATGAAAATACAAAAGATTCCGATCTTATGCTTATAAAAGCATCACTTCTTATTTCATCAGGGAAAACTTCTGACGCATTAAAGGTTCTTGATGCCCTTGAAGAAAATGATCCTTCAAATATTGAAGTTCTAGAAATGAAAATTGTTGCTGCAAAAGCTCAGGGCTCAAAAGGAACTTCGGCTAAAAAAGCAGCTATTTCCAAAGTGATTGCACTTGATCCTAACAATGCAACTGCAAATATTGAACTTGCCCAGGAACAGGTAATCAATCACAAATATAAATTTGCAAGAAATTACTATAAAAAAGCACTGATCAGTTCTCCAAAAGATCCTGGTGCACTTTTCGGATATGGACAGACTTCTTATTATCTTAACGATATTGATGAAGCAAGAATTGCATTCAAGAAAATGCTTGCCCTTAATCCAAACGCAGCCATCGCTTATCAGTATTTAGGAAAGCTGGAAGCAGAAGATGAAAACTACAAAGCCGCACTTGAATACATCAACAAGGCAATTGAAATCGAAGATGATAACTATGACTTCTATATGGATCTAGGAACATATTCCCGCTACAGAGGAAAATTTGCTGATGCAGAAAAGGCCTGGACAAAGGCTATTTCAATAAATCCTGAATATTTTCTTGCATATACATATCGTGCGGGGCTTTACGATGAACAGAATAAGCTGGACCTTGCATTAAACGATTACCGCAAGGTTGTGGAAACAAATCCAAAGTATTACTTTGCTTACGAAGCACTTGGAATTTTAGCATGGCATGCAGAAAGCTATGATGAGGCTCGCAAGGCATTTGAAACTGCTTACAGTTACAATAAAGAAAATGTATCTTATCCATTGATGATTGCAGCCTGTTACATCAAAGCAGGTCAGCTTCAGAAAGCAAAATTATTCCTTCAACAGGTTATGAAAGGAATGGCTGATAAACAGACTGTTGAATTTTCTATGGTCAGACTTTATCATGATCAGGGACCGGGAAATGCAGAAAATGATCTTGCAATCAAAATTCCTAAAATCGACAAAACAACACCAAAAGGAAAAATGCTTTTCTATTTTGCACTGTACTACGATCTTAAAGGTGTAAATACACTTGCAGCAAAATATTATGCAGAAGTTAAAAATATGAACAGTCCGATGTTCTTTGAATATCGTCTTGCTGAATGGAGTCTTGAAAAATGAGTGGAACTAAACAGGTTCTTGAATTAAACGGTAGAAAAATAATTCTGATTGGTACAGCGCATGTATCAAAAGAAAGTATTGAAGAAGTTGAAAAAGAAATAAACGATACAAAACCAGACTGCGTTGCAATCGAACTAGACCAGAAAAGATATGATGCAATGATGGATCCAGAAAGCTGGAAGAAATTAGATGTAATTCAGGTATTGAAAAACAAGCAGGGATTTTTAATGCTTGCAAATCTTGTACTTGGATCATTCCAGCGCCGTATGGGGCAGAACGTTGGTGTAAAGCCGGGTGACGAAATGATGGCAGCTATTAACTGTGCAAAAGCGTTAAACATTCCTTTTACACTTGTTGATCGTCCTATTCAGGTTACACTCCGCCGTGCATGGGCAAAGAACTCCTTCTGGGGAAAGTGCAAGCTTCTTGCATCTTTAGTTGCCAGTGCATTTGATGACGAAGAAATTTCAGAGGAACAGATTGAAGCGCTCAAAAAAGAGAATGAAATGGATACCATGATGAAAGAGCTTTCTGATTACCTTCCAAAGGTAAAAGAAGTTCTTATTGATGAGCGGGATATTTATCTTGCTTCCCATATCTGGGAATCTAAAGGTGATACAGTAGTTGCAGTTCTTGGTGCGGGGCATCTTCCTGGTGTTCAGGCACATCTTGAAAAAATTGCAAAAGAAAATGTATCAACAGATACAACAGAAATTGAATCAATTCCAAAAGGTTCTGTGGGCAGTAAAATTGCAGCATGGATTATTCCTGTTCTTATTATTGCTCTTATTGTACTGGGCTTTTTTATGGGTAATGAAAAAGTAGGAAAGGATATGATCCTTGACTGGGTAATCTGGAATGCCGCACTTTCTGGTGCCGGTGCACTTATTGCAGGTGGTAATCCGCTTGCTGTTCTTACTGCTATGGTTGCATCTCCGATTACTTCTCTTAATCCATTGATTGGTGTTGGAATGTTCTCTGGAATCGTGCAGGCAGTAATGAATAAACCAAAGGTAAGCGACATGGAAACATTACAGGGTGATGTATCAAGTCTTAAAGGCTGGTACAAAAACCGGGTGCTTAGAGTATTCCTTGTGTTCATCCTTTCTTCACTTGGATCAGTTGCAGGAACATTTATCGGTATTCCGACAATTGTTTCAGAACTTACACCACATCTTAAAGCATGGTTTGAAGCTTTGAAAAAATAGAATAAAAAAGGGGGCTGACCAAAAAGTATAGGCAAGCAGAACTTGATTCAGCATCTACGCTATATACAGTGCATAGATTCCGAAACGAGTTCGGAATGACGCTACGCAACGAACTTTTTGGACAGCCCCTTTTTTTGCTTTATACAGATCCGTATCAGTCACATTATTTAAAAGTCTTCTTTATCAATTCATGAACATCTTTTACCGCGATTACGCCATCCTCTTTTTCAGGCGCTACAATAGTTGTGTAGCCAAGACTTGCTGCCGTTTTTGCACGCTGTTTAATTCTTCCTACCGGACGAATTTCTCCGGCCAGCGAAAGTTCTCCGATAACTACACTGTTACCAGAAAGTGCAACTCCTGACCGTGCAGAATAAAGACTGGCCGCAAGGGCTGCATCAATGGCACTTTCTGTAAGCCGAATTCCTCCAGCTACATTTACATAAATATCATGGTCAGAAAAGCGAAGCCCTGTCTGTTTTTCAAGAACTGCAGCAACTCGGCTTACTCTGGCACTATCAATTTTTTCAGAATAAACACGGGTCAGTGTTGATTTGGCTGGAACTGTCAGCGCCTGAATCTCCACAAGAAAAACCCTTGTTCCTTCAAATACCGCTGAAACAGAAACCCCCGCAGGAATTGCACCTTCACGGCGGGTAATAAACATGGTGCTTGGATCAGTTACCGCCACGAGTCCTTTTGCCGTCATTTCAAAAATTCCAAGCTCATCAACTGAACCAAAACGATTTTTATATGCACGTAAAAATCTGATTTCGTCATTGTTTCTTTCAAAGGAAATTACAGTGTCCACCATGTGTTCCAGAGCTTTAGGACCAGCAATGTTTCCGTCTTTTGTAACATGACATGTCATGATAAGAACAGAGTCGTGTTCTTTAACCCAGCCTACAAGCTCATTTGTGCAGTATTTAAGCTGGTTTACAGTTCCGGGAATTATTCCCCCTTCAATTGAATACACTGTCTGGATTGAATCGATTATTACAAGTCGTGGTTTTAATTCATTCAAGGCATCGAGAATATCTTCAAGGCGCATTGTAGGCATAATCTGAATATTTGTGCAGTCAACGCCAAGGCGGTTTGCCCGAGCCTTGATTTGGCTTGAAGATTCTTCACCTGAAACGTAAAGAACAAGGTCTGCCTGGGTTTTAGAAAAACTTGAAGCAGTCTGCAGAAGTAAAGTTGATTTACCGATACCAGGTTCGCCGCCTAAAAGAATGGCAGACCGTTTTGTTGCCCCTGAACCGCCTAAAACTCTGTCAAATTCTTCGATGCCGGTTGGGTAGCGGTCATCGTCCATGGCAACTACCGAAGACAATGGGACCGGCTTTACCTTTGTAGCAATCTGGCCTGGTGCCACAGATGAAAGGGCATTAGGGTCAGTAATGCATTCCTCCAGTGTGTTCCAGGAACTGCATTCAGGACAGCGTCCGAGCCAGCGTGGCTGAACAAATCCACAGTTTGAGCATTTATAGCTGATCTGTACTTTTTTCTTTGCCATTGTATATTCCTTTGACTTATAAATATTAAAACGAAATTGCATCAGGTTCGTTAGATTTTTCAGCATCCTGACCGCTGTCTTTTATGACAACAATCACCTGATTAGGTGCGCAGCAAAGCCATTGGCCGGCTTTTGAAATTTTCCCCTGATGAATACAGGTTTTATTGCTGCATGGCGAACTCATTATAGAAGCTGTATTATCAAGAATTTTAATTTTGGTCTGTCCGAGAGTGCCTTCCACGGAAAATTCCCTGTTTGAGGCCATATCGTAGGTATAGATTTCCTCTGGTGTTGAAATTTCAATAATCAATTTCTGTGCCTTTGTTTTTATCATACTAAAGAATATGATAAAAGTTACCAAAAATAGTAAAATTGTAACAAAATCTAAAGGTTTTAATAGAAAATTGTGCTTTTTTATTGACATTCAACCCAACTCGTTGTATCTTAATCCTAGCTTGTAAATAAGCTGATAAACTCTCTCCGATGTCCAGCTTGCTGGACGGTAGAGCTCTTGGAAAGCGTTGCTCTTCGAGAGCTCTATTTTTTTTAAATCAGAAGATATTCTTTAATTTTAGCAATTTTCTTACTTAATTGTGAGAACTGTTCCTGCTGGGACCGATTTAGTAACCCATGTGTTACCACCGATTGTAGATCCTTTTCCGATTACGGTTTCACCACCAAGGATAGTAGCTCCGGCATAAATTGTTACGTCATCTTCAACTGTAGGATGGCGTTTTTTATTCTGCAGATCTTTCTTTACGCTCAGAGCTCCCAATGTGACGCCCTGATAGATTTTTACGTTATTCCCAATAACTGTTGTTTCACCGATAACGATGCCCGTCCCATGATCTATACAGAAGCTTTCACCGATTGTAGCCCCTGGATGAATATCAATACCAGTTTTTCCATGAACATGTTCGCTCATAATACGTGGAATCACAGGTACCCCATTTATGAATAAAAAGTGAGCAAGACGATGAACCACAATTGCTTCCAAACCTGGATAGGAAAGTATAACTTCTTCAGGGCTATGGGCTGCAGGATCTCCAAGATATGCGGCCTTTACATCAAGCTGGATTTTTCGTCTTATTTCAGGAATTTCCTGAATCAGGGCAAATACAACTTTTTCTGCAAGTTTATAGCAGTGGGAATTTTGAATGTCCTGGACGGTTGCGTTTTTTTCCGCAACTGTAAACAGAAGAGCCTTCTGTATTTCTCTTGTTAAAATAGAAATGATTCTGTTTACATGAAGGCCTGTTACATAACGGAGATTGCCGGTTTCAATATTTTCCTCATACTTGAATCCTGGAAAAATGAGAGACTGTAAATCCTGAACCACAGAAACAACATTCTGTCTGTTAGGAAAGTTTTCAGCACCTGAACGGTTGATGCCGCCATGCTGCTCATAAGATTCCATGATGTTATTTATTAAGCCGTCAATATTCATAAAAAAAGGCCTCCGTTATTAAAAATAACAATAGCATAAAATCGTTTAAAGTTCTATTATAAACATAGTAAACAAAATTTCTGTGTGTATATTGTTAAAAGAAATTTTTGGAAATTCACAAAAAAATCTTTCTTCTTATTGACAGAAAGTATTCAGTTGTGTATATTTCTAAAACACATCATTTTCATTGGGTTTTTTGCCCTTGTAGCTCAGTCGGTAGAGCGCAACCATGGTAAGGTTGAGGTCTGCGGTCCGATTCCGCACGGGGGCTATATATAAGGGAAAAATGATAGTGGCGTAAAATAAACAAAATAAAAACGAAATTGTTTTTTTAGGAGTATATATTATGGGAAGCAAGAAAAAAGGTGCTGTTGAACTTATCGCTTTACAGTGTTCAGAATGCAAACGCAAGAATTATACAACATCTAAGAACCGCAAAAACATCCAGGGTAAGCTCGAATTGAACAAATACTGCCCATGGGACAAGAAGCACACATTGCACAAAGAAACAAAGATTAAATAATTTTTGTTAATTAAAAATTGATAATTATACTGTTTCAGGATTCTGGACAGTTAGTTATATTTAGGTCAGTAGTTCAGTTGGTAGAGCATCGGTCTCCAAAACCGAGTGTCGCGGGTTCGAGTCCTGCCTGGCCTGTTATATTAATTTATCCTTAAATAGGAACAGTCGAGGAAGTTATGGCTAAGAAAACAAACGAAACTAAAAAATCAAACTTTTTTAGAGAAAGTGTTGGCGAATTGAAAAAAGTAACATGGCCAACAAAAGATGATGTTTTGGCTTCTGTAGGTGTTGTACTTGTTTTGACTATTCTTATGGCTATCATTCTTGGAGCTTTAGACTTAGGCTTTACACAGTTGTTCACCCTCTTGATGAAATAGGAGGAACCTTTAATGGCAAAAAACTGGTATATTCTTCATACATACACAGGTTACGAAGGAAAGATTGAAAGAACAATCCGTACAATGCTTGAAGCTGGTGATCTGGATTCAAGCATTGTTTGTGATGTAAAAGTTCCTGTTGAAGAAGTTGTTGAAATCAAAGACGGTAAAAAGCACTCTCGTAAAAATAAATTCCTTCCTGGTTACATAATGCTTGAACTTGATCTTCCTGATTTAGGATGGAAGGCAACTTGTAACGGCATTCGTCGTATTCAGGGTGTTACAGGCTTCGTTGGTACTAATCCAAGCGAAAGACCTCGTCCAATTACTGCTGATGAAGCTAAAAATCTTCTTCAGAAAGCAGGAGAAATTAAAGGCGAAAAACCAGTACATATTAAACAGACATTTTCTGTTGGTGATCAGGTTAAAATTACTGATGGTCCATTCGCAACATTTAGCGGTGCAGTTGAAGAAGTTAATATGGAAAAAGAAAAGCTTCGTGTTATGGTGCAGATTTTCGGTCGTGCTACACCAGTTGAAGTAGATCTTTTACAGGTAGAAAAACTGGTTAACTAATCAGTTTTAAGTTAGTTTTATTTTGCAATTCAGGCTCGGCGAAAGCTGAGATTATATACCTGATTTTGGGAGAAGTATCGGTCCGTTGGACGTCTGGCACTTCGCTAGAAACGGGAACTTTAGTTCCCTTTCACACCAATCTAAGGAGAAAACAAAAATGGCAAAAAAGCAAGTTACAGCTCAGATCAAATTGCAGTGTCCTGCAGGATCAGCAACACCTGCTCCACCAGTAGGACCAGCATTGGGACCTCACGGTGTTCCAGCTCCAAAATTTGTTCAGGAATTCAACGACAGAACTAAGTCTATGGAAAAAGGACTTATCATCCCTGTAGTTATCTCTGTTTATTCTGACAAATCATTCACATTTATTCTCAAGACTCCACCAGCAGCAGTTCTTATCAAAAAGGCTTGCAAACTCGACAAGGGTTCTGGCAATCCACTTCGCGATAAAGTTGCAAAGTTGTCACAGAAGGATCTTGAAGAAATCGCAAAAACAAAGATGCCTGATATCAGTGCAAACGATATCGAAGCAGCTAAAAAAATCATCGCAGGTACTGCACGCAGTATGGGCGTAGAAGTGGAGGCCTAAATGAAACACGGAAAGAAATATCGCGCATCATTGGCCAAATACGATTTAGCTAAAAAATATGATGTAGCTTCAGCATGTAAAATGGTTCAGGACATGAAATTTGCTAAGTTTGACGAAACTGTAGAAGCACACGTTGCTCTCCGTCTCGGAAAGAGCGATACAGTTCGTGATACTTTGGTATTCCCTAACCAGTTCAAAGCTGAAAAAAGAGTTTTAGTATTCTGTAAAGAAGACCGTATCAAGGAAGCTCTTGATGCTGGTGCTGCTTTCGCAGGTGCTGATGAATACATCGAAAAAGTTAAGGGCGGATGGCTCGACTTCGATGTAGCAGTTGCTACTCCAGACATGATGAAAGATGTAGGACGTCTTGGTATGGTACTTGGCCGCAAAGGTCTTATGCCTAACCCAAAAACTGGTACAGTTACTGTAGATATCGCTAAAGCAATCGCAGAATTGAAGAAAGGACGTACTGAATACCGCGCAGACAAAGGTGGTGTAGTACATATCGCAGTTGGTAAGTGTTCAATGGATGCTGACAAAGTTGCAGAAAACATTAAGACACTTATTTCTGAAATCAACAGAAAAAAACCAGCTGATGCAAAAGCTGACTATGTTCAGACTGTATCAGTAAGCTCTTCAATGGGTCCTGGTGTTTGGGTTGATGTAAAGGAAGGAGAGTAATAGATGGCTATCGCAAATAAAGTACAGCCTGCTAAAGCAGCAGCAATCGAATCTGCTAAACAGACTCTCGGTGAATACAACGACTTCATCTTTGCTAACTACCGTGGTCTTACAGTAGAACAGATCACTACTCTTCGTGATAAACTCCGCGAAAACAATGCAACAATCAAAGTTATCAAAAATAACTTTGCTAAAATTGCTTTCAAAGATTTGAACGTTGAAAATGTTGAAGATTATCTTTCAGGTCCAACAGCAATTGCTATGGCTAAGGAAGATTCAAACGAAGCAGCAAAGATTCTTTTTGACTTTGCTAAAGATGTTCCTGCTCTTGAAATCAAGGGTGGTTACGTAAATAAAGAAATCTATGATGCAGCTAAAATCGAAGCTTATTCAAAGGTTCCAGGCAAGAAACAGCTTATCGCTATGCTCATGTCTGCTATCAATGGACCTGCTCAGAAACTCGCTGCTACATTGCAGGCTTATGTTGAAAAGCTTGAAAAAGAAGGTCCAGCTGCAGCTGCTCCAAAAGCAGAAGCAGCACCTGCTGAAGCTGCACCAGCAGCGGAAGCACCAGCAGCAGAAGCAGCTCCAGCTGCAGAAGCTCCAGCAGCTGAATAATTCAGCCGCTTAAAACATTATTTAAGCACGGTCAGGCTTCATAGCTGTCGACTGTCCGTGTTACAAATAGCAGAAGTTTTCTTGTGATTACTTACTGCAGCGTTGTTTGATTTAAATTAAGACAACGAAAACATATTTATATTTATGGAGAAGACAATATGGCAGCTCTCACAAATGATCAGATTCTTGATGCAATCGCATCTATGTCAGTTCTTGAAGCTTCAGAACTCGTAAAAGCAATGGAAGAAAAATTCGGTGTTACAGCAGCAGTAGCTGTAGCAGCAGGTCCAGCAGCAGGTGCTGCACCAGCAGAAGAAGAACAGTCAGAATTCACAGTAACTCTTGACAGCTTCGATGCAGCTAAAAAGATCAACGTTATTAAGGCAGTTAAAGCTCTTACTAACCTCGGTCTTGGTGAAGCAAAAGCTCTCGTTGAAGGTGCTCCAGCAACAGTTAAAGAAGGACTTTCTAAAGCTGATGCAGACAAATGGATCGCTGAAATCGAAGCAGCTGGTGGTAAATGTTCAAAGAAATAAGTTTTTTAGACTTATTTCCTGAATAAATCTATCATAAAAACTAAGGCAGACACGGATTTTTCCGGCGTCTGCTTTAGTCGTTTAAATTGAAAAAAGTCATTTTACATAAAAACACTAAATAAGGCCTGATTTTTGTGCTGTGCGGAGTTTCCAAATGTAGCAAACTTCATGGACCGGAAGGTGTTTCTTGAAAATAGGGGTAAAAATGTTCGCAAAAAGCCGGACTATTAACCGTCAGTATATCGGTAAAGATATTCAGGAATTCATGGATGTTCCTAATCTTATCGATATCCAAACTTCTTCTTACGAGTATTTCCTTCAGAAAGAAAAATTAGAAAATGGAGAACCATTGCTTAACCAGGGGCTTCAGGAAGTATTCACATCAACTTTCCCAATTGAAAGTCCTAATGGCGATATGTCATTGGAGTACGAATTCTACGAACTTGATACAGAAAATATCAAGTTTTCTGAATTTGAATGCAAACAGAAGGGACTTACTTATGCAGTTCCATTGAAGGCTCGTATCAATTTGAACTTCCTTCAGACTGGTGCAATTCTTCAGAAAGATATTTACATGGGTGATATTCCTCTCATGACTGATCGTGGTACATTTATTATCAACGGTGCAGAACGCGTTGTTGTATCACAGATTCATCGTTCACCTGGTGTAATTTTTAATCACGAAAAAAACGTTTTCGGTAGCCGTATCATTCCTTACCGTGGATCATGGCTTGAATTCGAAATCGATCAGAAAAAAGATTTGATTTATGCAAAGATCGACCGTAAAAAGAAGATCCTTGGAACAATCTTCCTTCGCGCTTTAGGATATGAAACTCGCGAAGAAATTATTAAACAGTTCTACATGACAGAATCAACAAAAGTTTCAGATTCTCGCGATGTTCGTGATGGTCTTGTAAACAAGGTTCTTTCAAAGGCTGTAATGATTAAAGATGCAGACAGCGGTGAAGAAAAGAAACTTTATCCAGCTGGCCAGCGTCTCCATCCACATGAAATTGATGAACTTATTGCTAACGGAATTAAGAGCATCGAAATCATTAAATTTAATGCAGGAAAAGGCGACAACAAGAATGCTTCACTTGATTCTGATGTAATCATCAACTGTTTCGAACGCGAAGAAATTAAATTCGCTAAAGAAGGTGCAGATAATGATGAACCTACAAAAGAAGATGCATTGTCAGCAGTTTACTCGGTATTAATGCCTGGTGAACCAATGACTGTTGAAGCTGCAGAAAAAGACCTTAACTCTACATTCTTCTCTTCAAGAAGATATGACCTTGGTCGTGTTGGACGCTATAAGCTCAATAAAAAATTTGACTACAGTGAACCTGTAGAAGAACATACACTGGTAAAAGAAGACATCATTCAGACAATGAAATTCCTCATCAAAGTATACATTGGTGAAGAACAGACTGACGATATCGACCACCTTGGTAACCGTCGTATCCGTTCAGTTGGTGAATTGATGACTAACTCACTCAAGACAGCTTTTGCACGTATGGAACGTATTGCAAAAGAAAGAATGAGTCTTAAAGAAACTGAAACAATGAAGCCACAGGATTTGATTTCAATCAAACCTATCGTAGCTTCAATCAAAGAATTCTTTGGTTCATCACAGTTGTCTCAGTTCATGGATCAGGTTAACCCTCTTGCTGAACTTACACACAAGAGACGTCTTAACGCTTTGGGACCTGGTGGTTTGAGCCGTGACCGTGCCGGATTTGAAGTACGTGATATTCACTATACTCACTATGGCCGCATGTGTCCTATTGAAACACCTGAAGGACCAAATATTGGTTTGATCGTTTCTCTTGCTATTTATACTCGTGTTAATGATTACGGATTCCTTGAAGCTCCATTCCGCAAAGTTAAGAACGGAAAGGCTACAAAAGAAGTTGAATATTTGTCAGCTATGGATGAAGACAAATATACAATCGGTCAGATTGCAGAAGGTATGAAATCTGACGGTTCGTTCTCATCAGACATGATTTCAGTTCGTCACCGTGGTGACTACTCATTCCGTAGCCCAGAAGATATTCAGTACATGGATGTTTCTCCACGTCAGGTAATTTCTGTTTCAGCTGCTCTTATTCCATTCCTTGAACACGATGATGCTAACCGTGCACTCATGGGTTGTAACATGCAGCGTCAGGCAGTACCTTTGTTGTTCCCTGAACCACCTTACGTTGGAACTGGTATGGAAAAGAAATGTGCTTATGACTCAGGTGTTCTTATTAAAGCAAAACGCCCTGGTGAAGTTGTATACGTTTCAAGCGAATGTGTAAAAGTTAAGCCTGAAGGCGGAAAGCGCGGTGAACTGGATGAGTATGTATTGCTCAAATATCAGCGTACTAACCAGGATACTTGTTACCATCAGAGACCTACAGTTAATGTTGGTGAAAAAGTTGAAAAGGGAAGTGTTCTTGCTGACGGACCTGCAACATTCAACGGAGAACTTGCTCTTGGACGTAACTTGCTCGTAGGATTCGTTCCTTGGAATGGATACAACTACGAAGACGCCGTTCTTATCAGCAAACGCGTTGTTAAAGAAGATATGTATACTTCTATCCATATCAAGGAATTCCAGACAGAAATCCGCGAAACAAAACTTGGACCAGAACGCATTACTCGTGATGTTCCAAACACAGCAGAAAAAAATCTTGATAACCTTGATAAAGAAGGTATCATCCGCATTGGTGCTAAAGTACGTGCAGGCGATATCCTCGTTGGTAAAGTAACACCAAAGAGCGAAGCAGAAACAACTCCAGAATTTAAGTTGTTGAACGCACTCTTTGGTGAAAAAGCTAAAGAAGTTCGCGACAGTTCACTTAAAGTTCCACACGGAATCGAAGGTGTTGTAATTGATGTTCAGCGCATGCGCAGAAACGAAGGTGACGATTTGAATCCAGGCGTTGATGAAGTTGTAAAAGTTCTCATCGCTAACAAACGTAAACTCCGTGAAGGTGATAAGATGGCCGGACGCCACGGAAACAAAGGTGTCGTATCTCGTATCTTGCCTGAAGAGGATATGCCATACTTGGAAGACGGAACTCCACTTGATGTTTGTTTGAACCCACTTGGTGTACCTTCTCGTATGAACATTGGACAGATCATGGAATCAGAACTTGGTATTGCAGGTAAATACTTGAACCAGTTCTTCGAACTTCCTGTATTCCAGTCACCTAGCCAGGAACAGATTGGTAAAAAACTTGAAGAAGCAGGATTGAATAAAAACTGTAAACAAATTGTTCGCGATGGTCGCACAGGTGAACCATTCGTTAACCCAATCTTCGTCGGAGTTATTTACTATCTCAAATTGGCTCACTTGGTTGATGATAAGATGCACGCTCGTTCAACTGGGCCTTACTCACTTGTTACTCAGCAGCCACTTGGTGGTAAAGCTCAGTTCGGTGGTCAGCGTCTTGGAGAAATGGAAGTATGGGCTCTCGAAGCTTATGGTGCAGCTAATACTCTCCAGGAAATGATGACAATTAAGTCAGACGATATGACAGGTCGTTCTAAAGCATATGAAGCTATTGTTAAGGGAGAGCCTTCAACTCCAGCTGGTGTTCCAGAAGCATTCAACGTAATGGTACAGGAACTCCGTGGTTTGGCTCTCGACTTTACAATTTATGATGATAAAGGTAAGCAGATTGCCCTTACTGAACGTGACCAGGAAATGATTGATAAAGCAGCTACTGGTTTCGACAAGGAGAATGCAAATGCGTGATATTCAGGATTTTGACTCAATCAGATTAAAGCTTGCTTCACCAGAAACTATTCGTAAATGGTCTTATGGTGAAGTTAAGAAACCGGAAACAATTAACTACCGTACTCTCAGACCAGAGAAAGACGGTCTCTTCTGTGAACGCATTTTCGGTACAACAAAAGAATGGGAATGTTTTTGTGGTAAATTCAAGAGCATTCGTTATAAGGGTGTAATCTGTGATCGTTGTGGTGTTGAAGTTACTCACTTCAAAGTTCGCCGTGAACGTACAGGTCATATCGAACTGGCAGCTCCTGTAAGCCACATCTGGTATTACCGTTCGGTTCCTAGCCGCATGGGTCTTTTGCTTGACCTCGGTGTTCAGGCTCTTCGTTCTGTATTGTATTACGAAAAATATATCGTAATTGATCCAGGTGATACTGACCTCAAACAGAATCAGCTTCTCACAGAAGATGAATATATGGAAGCTGAAGAACGCTACGGCGGTTCTTTCACAGCAGGTATGGGTGCTGAAGCAATTAAGACCTTGCTTGAAAATCTCGACCTCGATGCTCTTGCTACAGAACTTCGTGACAAGATGATTGAAAAGGGAAAGAAAACTGATCCTCGAATTTTGAAGAGAATCGCAATTGTAGAAAGCTTCCGCACATCTGGAAATAAAGCGTCTTGGATGATCCTCGATGTAATTCCAGTTATGCCACCAGATCTTCGCCCAATGGTACAGTTGGACGGTGGTCGCTTTGCAACATCTGACCTTAACGATTTGTATCGTCGAGTAATTAACAGAAACAATCGTTTGAACAGACTTATCGCTCTTAACGCTCCTGATATTATTATCAGAAACGAAAAAAGACTTCTTCAGGAAGCTGTTGATGGTTTGTTTGATAACTCAAAGAAGAAGCGCGTAGTTAAAGGTGCTTCTAACAGACCACTTAAGTCAATTTCTGACATGATTAAAGGTAAACAGGGTCGTTTCCGCCAGAACCTTCTTGGTAAACGTGTAGACTACTCTGGACGTTCTGTAATCGTTGTTGGACCAGAACTTAAACTCTGGCAGTGTGGTGTTCCTACAAAAATGGCTCTTGAATTGTTCAAGCCATTCATCATGAAAAAACTTGTTGATAAACAGGTTGCATTCAATATTAAGAAAGCTAAACAGGTTGTAGAATCTGAAGCTCCAGAAGTATTTGCAATTCTTGATGAAGTAGTTCGCGAACATCCAGTTATGTTGAACCGTGCGCCTACATTGCACCGTCTTGGTATTCAGGCATTTGAACCTGTACTTGTTGAAGGTAAAGCTCTTAAACTTCACCCATTGGCATGTAAAGCTTTCAACGCCGACTTCGATGGTGACCAGATGGCTATCCACGTTCCTCTTACACAGGCTGCACAGATGGAATGTTGGACATTGATGCTTTCAGCAAGAAACCTTCTTGACCCAGCTAACGGTAACGCTATTGTTGGTCCATCACAGGACATGGTACTTGGTATTTACTACATGACTGCAGTTAAGCCAAAGGCAAAAGGAACAGGAAAACGTTTCTCTGATCCTGATGAAGTTCGCATGGCTGCTGAATGTGGAAATATCGAATGGCAGGCTTTGATCAAAGTTCCAGCTCCAAAAGATTCTTTCAAAGATGGCGCTTTCAAGAAAGGTGATATCATTGAAACAACTGCTGGTACACTTGCATTCAACGAAGCAATGCCAGACGAAGTTAACTATCAGAACGAACAGCTTGGTGAAAAACAGCTCAAGAAGATGATTGAAAAAGTATACAACTCTAAGGAACCTGGAAAGGGTGGCCCTTGGTTGACAATCAAAATGCTTGATGCAATCAAAGCTGTTGGATATAAGAATGCTACATTCTATGGAGCAACACTCTCTATGGAAGACATCATCATTCCTGCTGAAAAGAAGGCAATGATGGAAAAAGCAAATAAAGAAAACGAAAAAATCGTTAACGATGCTAAGAGAGGTACAATCACTTCTGAAGAACGTTACAACAAAGTTACTGACCTTTGGTCAAGAACAAATGATGAACTTACTAAGAAGATGATGGATACTCTTAGAAAAGATAAAGACGGATTTAACACAATCTTTATGATGGCTGAATCTGGAGCCCGTGGATCTCCAAAGCAGATTTCACAGTTGGCTGCGATGCGTGGTTTGATGGCTAAACCTTCTGGAGACATCATCGAACTTCCTATTCGTTCAAACTTCTATGAAGGTTTGTCGGTTATCGAATACTTCATCTCAACATCTGGTGCCCGCAAAGGTCTTTCAGATACAGCGCTTAAGACAGCCGATGCCGGTTACATGACTCGTCGTCTTGTTGATGTTGCTCAGGATGTAGTAGTTAACGAAGAAGATTGTGGAACAATCAACGGTATCGATTACACAGCAATTAAAGATGGTGATGAAATAGTTGAACCTATCTCTAAACGTATCGTTGGACACTTTACAATTGAACGCGTTGTTGATCCAATGACAGGTGAATTAATTTGTGATGTAAACTCTTATATTACAGAAGAGCTTGCTAATCAGATTGAAGAGGCTGGTGTAGAAAAAGTTAAACTTCGCACAGTACTTACTTGTGAAGCAAAACATGGTATTTGTGTTAAATGTTATGGTAAGAACCTTGCTCGTAACAAGATCGTTGAAATTGGTGAAGCTGTTGGTATTATTGCAGCTCAGTCAATCGGTCAGCCAGGTACACAGTTAACAATGCGTACATTCCATGTCGGTGGTACAGCTTCTAAAGCAACAGAAGATAACCGCATCGTACTCAAGTACCCTGCAATTATTGAAAAAATTGAAGGTACACACGTTGTTACAAAAGATAAGAACTGGCTCTTTACTCGTAAAGGTTCTATGGATGTGTCTCGTATTCTTGCAAACTTTGAAATCCAGAAGGGTGACAAAGTATTGGTATCTGATGGCGACAGAGTTAAGAAAGACACTGTAATTATCAGCCGTAAAGATGGTGATGTACTTGCAACAGATAAAGCTCGTGTAGTTGTAACAAAAACAAATGTTTACCTCACAAGTAATTCCCAGCCAATCGAAATTATCAACGGTTCTACAGTATTCTGTAAAGCCGGTGATATCGTAGAAGCAAATCAGTCACTGGGTGAATTTGATACAACAAGTGATCCAATCATTGCTGAATATGATGGTTATATCCATTATGAAGATATCGTAGAAGGCTCAACTCTTGAAGTTAAGATTGATAAAGTTTCTGAAAAAGCAGAAAGCTTTATCACAGACCTTCATACAGAAGGTATGCAGCCTACTATTCGTATTACTGATAATGATGGTAATGAAAAGGGAAGTTACTTCCTTCCATCTGGAGCTCTTCTCCTTGTTGAGGACAAGAAAAAAGTTTCTGCTGGTGAAGTAATTGCCAAGATGCCTAAAGAAGCAGCTAAGACAAACGATATTACTGGTGGTCTTCCACGTGTATCTGAACTCTTTGAAGCTCGTAATCCTAAAGTTCCAACTGTACTTGCACAGATTTCAGGTATTGTTAAGTTCAAGGATGTTACAAAAGGTAAACGAAAGATTACTGTTGAAGATGAATACGGTCGTATATTTGAACACCTTATTCCAATGACTAAACGTATGCTTGTACGTGATGGTGATAAAGTTAAAGCTGGTGAACGCTTATGTGATGGTGCACCAAATCCAAAAGAGATTCTTGCAATCCTTGGAGAAAATGCACTTCAGAACTACTTGATGAATGAAATCCAGGCCGTATATCGTGCACAGGGTGTATCTATCAATGACAAGCATATCGGTATCATTGTTCGTCAGATGTTGCGTAAAGTTGAAATCCGTGATGTAGGTGATACACACTTTATTTACGGACAGCAGGTTGATAAATACAAGTTCCACGAAGAGAATGCTCGTGTAGTATCTCAGGGTGGTAAACCTGCAGTAGGACAGCCAATGTTCCAGGGTATTACAAAAGCATCATTGAATGTTGATTCATTCATTTCTGCTGCTTCATTCCAGGAAACAACAAAGGTTCTTACAAACGCAGCTATTTCTGGTGCTACAGACGGATTGCACGGAATCAAAGAAAACGTTGCAATTGGTCATATGATCCCTGCTGGTACAGGTATCAAGAACTACAAAAATGTAAAACTTTTCGATTCAAGTGATATGGACTTGGATGTTAAGATGAATGAAGTTCTTGAAATGCGTCGTCAGGAAAAAGAAAAAGAATTAGAAGTTGTTTTTGTAGAAGATTCTAATTCTGATTCAGATGATGTTGATTAATTCTTTATTAAGAGTTAAATGATAAAAGCCATCTGCCGTAAAAAGCAGGTGGCTTTTTTATAGGAGTAAATAATGCACTTTGAATACAATACAGTAAACACATGTTCTAAAAGAATTGAATTTGATATTGAAGGCAATGTAATTACAAATGTCAGCTTTTTAGGTGGTTGTAATGGAAATCTTAAAGCTGTTTCAAAGCTTGTTGACGGAATGACAGTTGAACAGATTGAAGCAAAATTAAAAGGTAATACCTGTGGGGTAAGAAATACTTCATGTGCTGATCAACTTTGTGTTGCAGTAAGAAAAGCTTTAACTGAAATGAAAAAATAATTATATGTGTCACTGTATGATACACTGATACAGTTATATTAAGAATATCTTAGTATAACCGAGGTGTGTCATGTTGTTAAAAATTAAAAACTTATTTTCTAAGTGTTCAACAAAGTTTTCTGCAGGATGGAGAGAATTTCTTGTGGATTTCTTTGCAATGGATGAAGTGGAAAAACTACAATAAAAAAAATGCACCTGAACTGCAGTAAAATCTAAAAAAAAGAAAGCTGCTTCAGGTGCATTTTTATTGTTTACTTAAATTATCGTTTAGTAAGTAAATTTGAACAATGGATTTGAAAGTTCTTCTTTGTTTGCAAATGGACCTGCAATTGGTGCAGAATCACGTTTTACATCATAGAAGTCAGTGTCAAATGTAATAGGTGTTCCATCAGGATTTTCATATTTTTGTTCTGGTTCAAATGCAGGATTGATATCATCTGTATGAATCAAAGAACATTTTGCATCAGGCATAAAGTCGTAAAGGTTTGTTTCAATTGTAACTTTGCCGTCAACATTTTTTACACCGATAGTAACCTTGTTTTTCTTGTCAACATAAGCATCAGATTCTTTCTTCATTGGTTTTGCATCATTGAAGTAAACGTTACCTTTTGCCCAAACTGGAAGTTTAGAATAGTAACGGTCAGTTGTAACAGAACCCATTCCACAGTAACCTTCAAACTGTGCATCCCATTCTTCAAATGTAGGATAGCTGTCGTACTGAATTGTTCCAGTAATGATGTTTCCATCGTCCCAATCCTGTTTACCCTGTTTAACAGATTTTTTCATTCCTTCCATTGTCTTTTTCATAAATGGACGCATTGGCTGCTGAATGAAAATGTTGTTAAAGAATGAACAGTCACCATGAAGGAATGACATAAATCCAGTAATGTTTGTTCCGTGTGGAACATGGATTGGTGTATAGCGTGGTGAAGGAAGATTTGGTGCACCATTGTTTACACCAAGTGAAACAGCTGTAAATCCTCCGGCAATAATATTATGAACACAGGCAACACCCTGAGTTGCAAGTTTCAATGCTCTATCAGAAAGGAAGATGTTATTATCAACAAGTGTAGGCCCGTGTGATACTTCAATGAATAAATCTTCTGCGGCACCAATAAGGCTTTCTTTGTTCATGTTGTAGCTTTCTGGCAAACAGTTGTTGTAGAAGAGGTTCTGAGTAACGCGAGTTCCCTGAGCCTGCCAGTCAAGCCAAATTCCACGTGTACAGTTGTGAATATGGTTGTGTCTGAAAATAACATCGATAGCAGCATGCATTTTGATACCGCCGATTTCAGCACCGGCAAGATTCTGCTTGTTGTTGATGTGGTGAATATGGTTGTTTTCAATCAAAGAGAAAACGCCGCCCATGTGTCCGACAATACCTGTCTGACCACAGTTATGAATTTCGCAGCCACGAACTGTGTGTGAACCGATAGTTTCTTTAGACCATCCGTCATTCTGTGCGATACATACACAATCGCGCTGTGTCTGTGTACCATCTTTATATTTTTTATGAAGCCATTTATTGTCATTTCCTTCCTGGTAATATTTACCAAGAGAAATACCAGAACATTTAGATTCGAAGATATGGCAGTTTTCAATTACCCAGCCTTTAGACCAGTGTGGACCAATCATACCATCCTGGTAAGCTGTTGGAGGAGCCCATTGAGTAGCAGCTTTTGATACTGTAAATCCTGAAAGAGTAATGTAGTCTTTATGCATTTCAGAAGGAAGGAAACAGTTTCGTCTTACAGAGATTTCAACATCTTCTGTATTAGGATCTTTTCCCTGAAAGTTTGCATAGATAACAGTTTCATTTTTAGCAGTGTCCTGTTCTGTATACCATGTATAAACTGTAAATTCCTGATCCCATGAAGCTTTATAGATCTCAGGATTTTTTACTTTTCCAAGTTCTGTTACTTCATACATAGATTTGCCGTTTAGGTAAACATCACCTGTGTGAGCAATCATGTAAGCAATAAACCAGTCTCCACTTACGAGAGTTGTAAATGGATTGTAGTCTCCGAAAATTGAATTTGAAACGCTTGCCTTATAAACATTTCCTTCAACTTTTTCCCAGTTTTTGATTGATTCAGCACCAGTAATGTGAGCTGCTTTAAGAGTTTCGCTGCGGTAAACGATAGGTTTGTCTGCAGTTCCTCCATTTTTTGGATTTACATATTCACGGTAAACACCTGGAGCAACAATTACTTCGTCGCCAGGCAGTGCAATGTCTGCAGCCTGCTGAATTTTTTTGAACGGACTTTCTTTTGTTCCGTTTCCACCCTCTCCGGCGTTAATGTTTACATAATAAGTCAATGTAGATTCTCCTATGTAATTGTAAGAATTAAACATATTCTACATCAACTTTTAGGGTTTTTGTATAATAATTAAGGGAAAATGCAGAAAAAAGACAATATTTTGAATAAAAAAGCCATAGATTTAACAAAATCCATGGCTTTATAAGTTAATCAGAGTGGAAGCCAGTCGATTACATGCTTGATGTATTCATCCCAAAAATCCCAATCATGATCTCCAATCCCTCTTTCAAAAACGAAGTCAGTGCCCTGGTTCATAAGGAATGATGCAAAATCTTCGCATCTGCTGAATAGGTGATCGTTTTTTCCGCAGGTAAGATATATCTTTGGAAGTTCTACATTTTCGCTTTTCAATCTTTCTATTAAATAGTAAAGATTACGGTCGCTTTCTTTTAGGTTTTCAAGGTTGCCAAAAAATCTTTCAAAAAATGCTCTGTTTCTGAGTATAATTGCTTTATTGTATGTAGAGGAAATCGCGTCATCAATCATCAGTGCTGGAGAAAGAGCGGCGATGTGGCTAAAGGTTTTGTGATAAAGACATCCGTTATAGATTGCGCCGTAGCCACCCATAGAAAGTCCACCGATAAAAGTATCTTCCCGTTTTTTTGACAGGGGAAACATGTCTCGTGTAAATTCAATCAGTTCTTTACCAATAAATTTACTATATTCTTCGCCTACAGAACTTTGCCGAGGTTCTCCGTTTATGCCAGGTGCATTAAGAAAAAACATGTTTTCTCCTGCAGGCATAATAACGGCGAGATTTTTTTCTGAAGACCATTTTAGTATCCTGGAGTTGTTAAGCCAACTGTTCTGGTCGTCAAAAGCGCCGTGAAGAAGGTAAAGGGTCTTAAAAGGTTTTTTATCCCATTCACCATCTCCTGTGAGAGAGAATTTGTCCATAGGAATAATTGCTTTTACAGTGACGTGTCTGCATAAGCTGTTTGAATAGAAATTAAGATCAATTGTTGCCATATCTTCTATTATATATGGGAATTTCCGTAGTATACAAATACTTTTTTAAATTTATTGTATAAATTCAGAATTCGTAATAAATTCATGAAAATTCCCTTGAATTCATTTTTCAAATTCAGTAAACTTATCAAACCTATCATTAGGGATTATTATGCAATTTTTACCGGGGTGCTGACCGGGTAATAATAAAAGGAGACATTTTAAGATGCCTACAATTAATCAGTTGATTCGTCAGGGACGTAAGTCAGCTGCGAACAGGACCAAATCTCCCGCACTTGAGTCTTGTCCACAGAAACGTGGTGTTTGTACACGTGTAATGACTGTTACTCCAAAAAAACCAAACTCGGCTCTTCGTAAAGTAGCTCGTGTTCGTTTGTCAAATGGTATTGAAGTTACTGCATACATTCCAGGTATTGGACATAACTTGCAGGAACACTCAGTAGTTTTAATCCGTGGTGGTCGTGTTAAGGACCTTCCAGGTGTACGTTATCACATCATTCGTGGTACAAAAGATACTCTTGGTGTAGAAGGACGCAAACGTGGTCGTTCTAAATATGGTGCTAAGAGACCAAAGGCATAATAGAGGAGGATTAAGATGGGAAGACATAAGAAATCAGTAAATCGTCCAGTTATGCCTGATGCAAAATATAATAGTCAGGTTGTTTCAAAATTCGTTTCACGCATGATGCTTGACGGAAAAAAAGATACTTGTACAAAAATTATCTATGAAGCAATGGACAAACTTAAGGCTAAAACAGGAAATGAACCTTTGGAAGTATTCCTTAAGGCTCTCGATAATGTTAAGCCAGTTGTAGAAGTAAAATCACGCCGCGTTGGTGGTGCTACATATCAGGTTCCAGTAGAAATCCGTGATGCTCGTCGCGAAGCTCTTGCTATGCGTTGGATCATCGAAGCTGCTCGTAAGAGAAGCGGACATGGAATGGCAGATACACTTTCTGCTGAACTTTTGGATGCTTTCAATAACACTGGTACAGCATTCAAAAAGAAGGAAGATACACACAAAATGGCTGAAGCTAACAAAGCTTTTGCTCATTTCCGCTGGTAGTATTTACAACGGTAGAAAGTCTACTTTTCTACCGTTTGACTTCTTAAAAAGCGCCTTGTTTAAGGTGCTTTTTTTATTGAAAAAAAATAGTTTTAGGTATTGAAACTTATTCTAAAAAAATGTATAAATATAGAACCTGTCTATTTATTATAGGCAATTCATGGGTTCTTTGAGAGTCAGGCGGATTTAATCCGGTAAAATCGTAAAGTTTGCTATCGTGAGGTGGGATTCAGATTTTTACGACCCTTGAATGGATGTTGCCATCGTTGGTGGCGACTATGACTACAAAGCATTAAGGGTTTCTGCTGCAGCTAGTAACTGCCAGGCTCTAGGATGCCAGACCAGTCATCAATGTGATTTTCTTGATGATGATAGGTGGTACCGGCCATAACATTTCGAATAGATGAAATGTTTTGTGAGAATTATTCAAAGAAAATACTGTAAGTGCAGGTTTTGAATAATTCCTTTCCCGATTACTACTAATCTCTTCAATAAAAACGCTATTAAATGTGTATGCGAATGGTTGTTCTTTTAGTTTAAAGATCGCTATTCTGGCTTAAAGTGCAACACAAAAAAATATTATTTTGAATGCCGGTAGCTTCAAAGAGTGCCGGTAAGGAGAAAAACATGGCTAAGGAAGTGTTCGTAAGAACAAAACCTCACATGAACGTTGGTACTATCGGTCACGTAGACCATGGTAAGACAACTTTGTCAGCTGCTATCACAACATACTGTGGTAACAAATATGGTGACAAAGTACTCAAGTATGACGAAATCGATAACGCTCCAGAAGAAAAGGAACGTGGTATCACAATCAACACTCGTCACTTGGAATATCAGTCAGACAAGAGACACTACGCACACATTGACTGTCCAGGACATGCCGACTATGTAAAGAACATGATTACTGGTGCTGCTCAGATGGATGGTGCTGTACTCGTAGTTGCTGGTACTGACGGTGTAATGCCTCAGACAAAAGAACACCTCCTCCTCGCTCGTCAGGTAGGTGTACCAAAGATTATTGTTTTCTTGAACAAAGCTGATATCGCAGACCCAGATATGCTCGAACTTTGTGAAGAAGACGTTAAAGATACACTTGTATCTTATGGATTCTCTGCTGAAACTCCTATTATCAAGGGATCTGCTTTCAAAGCATTGAACGAAGCTTCTGATCCAGCTAACACAGCTTGTATCGAAGAATTGCTCACAGCTATGGATACATGGTTCGATGATCCAGTTCGTGATGAATCAAAACCATTCTTGATGCCAATCGAAGACATCTTCACAATTTCTGGTCGTGGTACTGTAGTAACAGGACGTATCGAACGTGGTGTTGTAAGCATGTCACAGGAAGTTGAAATTGTAGGTATCCGTCCTACAGTTAAATCAACAGTAACAGGTATCGAAATGTTCCAGAAGACTCTTGATCAGGGTCAGGCTGGTGATAACGTAGGTATCCTCCTTCGTGGTATTGAAAAGAAAGATGTTATCCGTGGACAGGTTCTTGCTGCTCCTGGAACAATTCAGCCACATACAAAATTCGAAGCTCAGATTTACGTTCTTTCAAGTGAAGAAGGTGGACGTCACTCACCATTCTTCTCTGGATATCGTCCACAGTTCTACTTCCGTACAACAGATATTACTGGTACAGTAAATCTTGAAGCTGGAACAGACATGGTTAAACCAGGCGATAACGTAAAAATCATCGGTGAACTTATTCACCCAATCGCTATGGACGAAGGTCTTAAACTCGCTATCCGTGAAGGCGGTCGTACAATCGCTTCTGGACAGGTAACAAAGATCATAGAATAGTTAATTATTCTTGAAACAGGAAGGTAGCAATACCTGCCTGTTTCAAAATTAGGAGTACATAAATGGCTAACGGAAAGATTCGTGTCAGACTCAGAGCATTTGATGTTGAGTTGATCGATCAGAGTGCAAAAGCCATCGTGCAGACAGTTCAGAAAGCTGGAGCAAAGGTTTCAGGACCTATTCCACTTCCTACAAGAATCAACAAGGTAACTGTACTTCGTTCACCTCACGTAAACAAAAAGTCACGTGAACAGTTCGAAATGCGTACACATAAACGCCTTATTGACATTCTTGAACCTTCATCAGAAGTAATGGACTCATTGATGAAGCTTGAGTTGCCAGCCGGTGTAGATGTAGAAATTAAACAGTAAGTCTTTTTTGATTGCTGTTGTGGTACGGTCCCCTGGATCTGGGATGGCGGCCAAGAAATTAAATGGAAAGTATTCCAGGGCTAACACTGGAAAGTTACTTTTCAAGAATTAAGGAGAATCAGAATGAAAGGTCTGATCGCAAAGAAAGTGGGAATGACCCAGGTTTTCGACGAAAGCGGCAATTTGACACCAGTCACCGTGATCCGCGTTGAACCAAATGTGGTTGTTGCTACAAAGACAAAAGAAAACTGCGGTTACGATGCTGTAGTACTTGGTTTGGAAGATCTTAAAGCTTCTAAAGTAAGTAAAGCATATGCCGGACAGTTCAAAGACAATGTTACACCAAAAAGAACATTGAAAGAATTCCGTAACTTCGAAGCTGAAGTAAAAGTTGGAGACCAGATTGGTGTTGAACTTTTTAACAGCGTTCGCTTCCTCGATGTTACAGCAACATCTAAAGGTAAGGGATTCCAGGGTGTAATGAAGAGATGGGGCTTCCATGGTGGACGTGCTACACATGGTTCTAAGTTCCATAGAGAAGCCGGTGGTACAGGATCTTGTACTACTCCTGGACACTGTTTCAAAAACGTAAAGATGCCTGGACGTATGGGATTTGATCGTATTACAGTACAGAATCTTCGTATTGTAAAAGTTGACCCAGAATTGAAGGTAATCTTGGTAAAAGGTGCCGTTCCAGGTAACAAAGACTGCACACTTATCGTGAAGTCCGCAGTAAAGAAATAATCAGAGGAATTAGAATATGGAAAAGAAAGTATATTCAACTGATGGAAAAGAACTGCGTACTATTTCACTTGATGATAAAGTATTCGGTCTTCCAGTAAATGAAGACGTAATTTATTACGCAATTAACAATGAATTAGCAAATATGCGTGTTGGTACTGCATGTACAAAAGGTCGTGCAGAAGTACACGGATCAAACGCTAAACCTTATAAACAGAAGGGAACAGGTAACGCTCGTCGTGGTGATAAGAAGTCACCTATTACAGTTGGCGGCGGTACAATTTTTGGACCTAAACCTAGAGATTTTAGCTATGCTATCCCTAAACAGGCAAAACGCCTTGCAATGAAATCTATCCTCAGCCTTCAGGCTCAGAGTGACAGACTCACTGTAGTAGAAGATTTTACTGTTGAAAGCGGAAAGACTAAGGACTTGGTTAAGATTCTTTCTAACTTTGCTAAAGATGAACGCACAGTAATCATCCTTAAAGATGATGATGCAAAAATCAAGCAGGCAGGAAGAAATATTCCTAATTTGTCATTCTTGTCTTATAACCGTCTTCGTGCTCATGATTTGTATTATGGACGCAAGGTTATTCTTCTCGAAGGTGCTGCAAAGAATCTTTCTGATTTTTATGCTGAAGAAAAGGAGGCTAAATAATGATGTATCAAGACATTCTTATTAAACCTGTTAGTTCAGAAAAAGCAAATAACCTTCGTGAACAGGACAAATATGTTTTCGTTGTTCATCCAGATGCAACAAAAACACAGATTAAGGAAGCAGTACGTAAGCTTTTCAACGTAAAAGTTGTTTCTTGTACAACTATGAATGTAAGTGGAAAGGAAAAAAGACTTCGCGGTCGTCCTGGATTTACAGCTAGTTACAAAAAAGCCATTGTGCGTTTAGCCAAAGGCGAAACAATTAAAGTGTTCGAAGGCGTATAAGCCTAACTAAAAATTAAGGGGAAGAAAATGGCTCTTAAAATATTTAAGCCAATTACTGCAGGTACTCGAACACGTATTGACTTGGTAAGAGATGAACTGACAACTGACAGACCCGAAAAAACTTTGGTGTCAGGAAAAAAATCTCATGCCGGACGTGGCGCTGGTGGTCGTATTTCTGTACGTCATCAGGGTGGCGGACACAAACAGAGATATCGTGATATTGATTTTAAACGTAATAAACATGGTATTCCTGGAACTGTTAAGTCAATCGAATATGATCCAAACCGCAGTGCAAATATTGCTTTGATTTATTATGCTGATGGTGACAAGAGATATATCATTGCACCAAAAGGCCTTACAGTTGGACAGAAAATTATGGCTGGTGAAAATGCAGCTCCTACAGTAGGAAACGCACTTCCACTTTCAGCTATTCCAGTAGGTTTTACTGTACATAATATTGAACTTACAATCGGTCGTGGTGGACAGCTTGCTCGTTCTGCAGGTGCTAGTGCACTTGTAGCTGCTAAAGAAGGCGATTATGTAACAATCCGTCTTCCATCAAGCGAACTTCGTCGTGTAAACGCTAAGTGTTATGCAACAATCGGTATTGTTGGTAACGAAGAACACATGAACGTTCAGCTCGGTAAAGCAGGACACAGACGCTGGATGGGTGTTAGACCTACTGTTCGTGGTATGGCTATGAACCCAGTTGATCATCCACTTGGTGGTGGTGAAGGCGCAGGTAAAGGACGTAACCCTGTTACTCCATGGGGACAGCCTTGTAAAGGCTATAAAACAAGAAACAAGAGAAAGACTTCAAGTCGTTTCATTGTTTCTCGTAGAAAGAAGTAGTCTAGGAGATAACTGTGTCAAGATCTGTTAAAAAAGGACCTTTTGTAGAGAAAAGCCTTTACAAAAAGGTATTAGAAATGAATAAAGTTGAAGCAGCTGATAAGAAAATGGTTAAAACATATTCTCGCTGTTCTACAATTATTCCTGAAATGGTAGGAAATACTATTTCTGTATACAATGGTAAGTCATGGGTACCTGTTTACGTAACAGAACAGCTCGTTGGTCATAAACTTGGCGAGTTTGCTCCTACACGTACATTCCGTGGTCATGGCGGTACTGATAAAAAAGCTGGTAAGTAGGAGTGGATAAAATGACAGTAAAAAAAGGTTATGTAGCCACTACTAAATTCTTGATTGCATCACCTACAAAGGTTCGCCCTGTAGCTCATGTAATTAATCAGAAGCCTTGTTCAGAAGCTATGGCAATTCTTGAAAATATGCCACAGAAAGGTGCAAAGCTCATTCGCGGAACATTGAAATCTGCAATGGCTAATGCTCTTGTAGCTAATAGCAAGTTAGACGAAGATATGTTGTATGTTAAGGAAATTCGTATTGACGAAGGTCCAAGACTTAAGAGAGTTTGGTTCCGCGCTCGTGGTAGAGCTGACCAGCTTTTGAAAAGAATGTGCCATATTACAGTCGTAGTTGACGAAAAGGCGGGGGAATAAAAAGTGGGACAGAAAGTAAATCCTATCGGTTTGCGTCTTGGAATTAACAAGACATGGCAGTCTCGCTGGTATGCAGATCCTCGTGAATATGCAGACCTCGTTCTCGAAGACTTCAAGATCCGTAAATTGGTATCTGATCTTCCAGAATGCAAAAATGCAGACATTGCAGAAATCGAAATTGTTCGTCACCCACAGCGTGTTACAATTGTAATTCATACAGCACGCCCAGGTGTTATTATTGGTGTTAAAGGTGCTACAATCGAAAAGATTAGCACAGACATCCAGAAACAGCTTACAAAGAAAGTTCAGATTAAGATTAAAGAAATTAAACGTGCTGATGTGAACGCTTCTTTGATTGCTCAAAATGTTGGTCGTCAGCTTCAGGGACGCGCTTCATTCCGTAAAGCTCTTAAACAGGCTTGCAGCAATGCAATGCGTGGTGGTGCTCAGGGAATTAAGATTCGTCTTTCTGGCCGTCTTGGTGGAGCTGAAATGTGTCGTTCTGAAGAACACAAAGAGGGACGTGTTCCTCTTCATACTCTCAGAGCAGACATTGATTATAGCTTGTACGAAGCTCTTACTTCATACGGAAAAATCGGTGTTAAAGTTTGGGTTTACAATGGTATGAACTATGGTCACGAACAGAATGAAGATGCAGGACAGCTTGTAAGAAAGCCACGTAGAGAAAGATCTTCTCGTCCGGCTGCAGATAGAGCTGAAGCTTCTGCAAAGGAAAGGAGTTAAACTATGGCTCTTGCACCTAAAAGAGTAATGCACCGTAAGGTGCAGCGTGGTAGACAGCATGGTTTTGCCACACGTGATAATTATGTAGATTTTGGTGATATCGCTCTCGTAGCAATGGAACCAGTCTGGTTGAATGCACGTGTAATCGAAGCTGCCCGTGTTGCGATCAACCGTAAGCTTGAACGCAAAGGACATGTTTGGATTCGTGTATTCCCTGATAAGCCTATTTCTAAGAAACCTGCCGAAACTCGTATGGGTAAAGGTAAAGGTGCTCCAGAATTCTGGGCTGCAAATATCAAACCAGGAATGATTTTGTTCGAAATTGGTGGAGTAGACATTAAGATTGCTGAAGAAGCACTTCGTCTTGCATCAAGCAAACTCCCAATCGTAACAAAGATAGCTTATAAGCCGACAAAAGACTAAGGAGGAATAAGATGGCTAAATCAAACAAAAAAAATGACAAAGAACTGTCTTATGCTGAACTTGTTGCTCGTCGCGATGAGCTTAAACAGAAGTATATGGATTTGCGTTTCAAAATGGTAATCGCCCATGTAGATAACCCAATGGAAAAACGTCTTCTTCGTCGTGAAATCGCACGTTTGAATACGTTCATTCAGCAGAAAAAAGCTGCTGAAGCAAATAAGTAGGAGTTGACTCGTGGAAGCAAATGCTAAAACTAAAGTTGGTAAACGTTCTTATGTTGGAATCGTAACAAGCGATAAGATGGATAAAACTATCGTAGTTACAGTTTCTACAAAGAAAATGGACCGTCTTTACAAAAAATATGTAACAAGTTCAAAGAAGTGTAAGGCTCATGATGAAAAGAATGAAGCTCACATCGGAGATACTGTTAAGATCGTTGAAAGTCGCCCACTCAGCAAAGATAAGTGCTGGCGCCTCGAATCAATCATTGAACGCGCAAAATAAGTTAAGGAGTTAGAAGTATGATTCAAATGCAGTCATGTATGACAGTTGCTGATAACTCTGGTGCTAAAATCGCTCAGTGTATTAAAGTAATTGGCGGTTCACACCGTCGTTATGCAGGTATCGGTGACATCGTAGTAGTAGCTATTAAGGATGCAATTCCTACATCTACTATTAAAAAGGGTTCAGTAAAGAAGGCAGTAATCGTTCGTCAGGCGAAAGAATACCGCCGTCCAGATGGAACTTACATTCGTTTCGATGATAACGCTTGTGTTATCGTTGACGATTCTAAAAACCCAGTTGGAAAACGTATTTTTGGACCTGTAGCTCGTGAGCTTCGTGATAAAGATTTCATGAAAATCATTTCACTTGCTCCAGAAGTTCTCTAAGAGGAATTGAATATGGAAAAGAAATTCAAAATCCGTAAGGACGATACAGTACAGGTAATTGCAGGAAAAGATAAGGGAAAAACAGGTAATGTTGTTCGCGTTCTTCCTGCTAAAAATGCAGTAATTGTATCTGGTATTAACATTGTTAAAAAGGCAATGAGAAAGAGAAGCCAGCAGGATCAGGGCGGTATCGCTGAGATCGAAGCTCCTCTTAATATTTCTAATGTAGCTATCGTATGTAAAAAATGCGGTCCTACAAGAATTGGTTATAAGCTTGACGGCGACAAGAAAATTCGTGTTTGCCGCAAATGTGGAGAAAAATTGTAATGGCAAATTACATACCTCGGCTTAAGAAAGTCTATAATGACACTATCGCAAAAGAACTCTATAAAGAGTTTAATTACACAACACCAATGCAGATCCCTGCTATCAAGAAAATCATCGTAAGCATGGGTGTTGGCGAAGCTCTCACTAATAAGAAACTTCTTGACGCTGCAGTAACTGATCTTACTCAGATTACTGGACAGAAAGCTGTCAAGACAAGAGCAAAGAAAAGCATTGCTAACTTCAAACTTCGTGAGGGTGCAGAAGTAGGCGTTATGGTAACATTGCGCGGTGCAACAATGTATGAATTTTTGGATCGCTTAATTAATGTTGCTTTACCACGCGTTAAGGATTTCCGCGGTATCAAAGCTACTGGCTTTGATGGACACGGCAATTTCTCATTTGGTATTACTGAACAGATTATCTTCCCAGAAATCGACTTTGATAAAATCACTAAGATTGCTGGTATGAACATCACTGTAGTAACTAGTGCAAAGACAGATGCTGAAGCAAAAGCTTTGCTTACCAAGTTTAACATGCCTTTCAGAAAGTAGGTGAGAAGAAACTATGGCTAAGAAATCTATGATTATTAAGGCTGCTCGCAAGCAGAAGTACAGCACACGTGAATACAACCGCTGTCAGCTTTGCGGACGTCCAAGAGGATACTTAAGAAAGTTTAAGATGTGTCGTCTTTGCTTCCGTAAGTATGCAAGTGAAGGATTGTTACCAGGTGTAACAAAATCTAGTTGGTAGTGGTAGGAGAAAGAATATGAGTGCATCAGATCCAGTAGCAGACATGCTCACAAAGATCCGTAATGCGGCACAGGCCCGCCACGAAAAGGTAGATATACCTGTTTCAAAGCTTAAGCTTGAAATCGTGAAAATCCTGAAAACTGAAGGTTATATTAAAAACTTCAAAAAAGTACAGGAAGATAACAAATCGGTTATCCGTATCTTCTTGAAATATGATGAGGCAAACGCTCCAGTAATCCATGGTCTTGAAAAGATCTCAAAACCTGGTCGTCGCGTTTACTCTAGCTACAAAGACTTACCACGCGTTTATAACGGTTATGGTACAGTTATCGTTTCAACTTCTTCTGGTGTTACAACAGGTAAAAAAGCAGCAGAAAAACAGGTTGGCGGTGAATTAGTTTGCACTATCTGGTAATAGGAGGAAAGTATGTCAAAAGTTGGTAAACTCCCTATTGCTGTTCCAGCAGGTGTAACTATTAATGTTGCAGATGGAGTTGTAACGGTTAAAGGCCCAAAAGGCGAACTTAAACAGAACATCGGTAACAAAGTAACTGTTGAAGTAAAAGGTACAGAAATCGTAGTAAACCCTGTTGATAATTCTAAAGCAGCTAATGCTGCACACGGTCTTTACCGTGTACTTATTAACAACATGGTAGTTGGTGTAACTTCTGGTTACTCAAAGACTCTTGTTATTAATGGTGTAGGTTATCGTGCAGAAGTAAAAGGAAAAGAACTTGTAATGAACCTTGGTTATTCAAGTGATTTCGTTGCAATTATTCCTGAAGGTCTTACAGTAACTGCTGATCCTAGCGGAAAAGTAACAATTTCTGGTATTGATAAGCAGCGTGTTGGTGAATTCAGTGCGCAGCTTCGCACATTGCGTATGCCTGAACCTTACAAAGGAAAAGGTATTCGTTATGATAATGAAGTTATTAGACGTAAAGTCGGTAAGACTGGTGTTAAATAAGGTGAAGCTATATGTTTAAGAAACTGAATGACAAAAACAGAAAACGCCTTCACAGAAAGATTCATATTCGTAAGTCTGTTTATGGTACAGCTGAACGCCCACGCATGACAGTAACTCGAAGCAACAAGAACCTTTTTGTACAGGTAATTAATGATGATGAGGGAAAAACTCTCGCTTCAATTTCAACAATGGAAAAAGAATTTGCAGCACTTAAGCCTAATACTGAAGGTGCTACAAAGCTCGGTGAAGCACTGGGTGCACGCCTTAAGGATAAGAATATTACTTCGATCGTATTCGATCGTAACGGATATCTCTATCACGGTGTTGTAAAGGCCCTTGCAGATGGAACTCGCAATGCGGGAATCCAATTCTAGGAGACACTATGGAACACCAGAAGAATTTTGATAAAGATCCAAGAGAAAAAGAGTTTGTTGAAAAACTCGTAACTCTCAAAAGAACTTGTAAAACAGTAAAAGGTGGACGTCGTATGTCTTTCTCTGCTCTTACTGTTGTTGGCGATCACAATGGTCGTGTAGGATATGGATTTGGTAAAGCTAATGATGTATCTGAAGCAATTAAAAAGAGTATTGATAAGGCTAAGAAGAATCTTGTTACATTCCCTATTAAGAATGGTACAATTCCACATGACATCATTGGAAAATACAAGAGTTCATCAGTTCTTTTGAAACCTGCTTGTTCAGGTACTGGTATTATTGCCGGTGGTGCAGTTCGTGCAATTCTCGAAGCAGCTGGAGCAACAGACGTTCTCTCAAAATCATTGGGTGGACGTACTTCAATGAACGTTGTTCGTGCTACATTCGATGCAATTGAACACATGATGAATGCCGGCACTATCGCAAAGAACAGAGGTAAAACTCTGGATGAGTTGTGGGGTTAATCGATGGCAAAACTTAAGATTACACTTACAAAAAGTACAATTGGTCAGAAACCATCTAAAGTTGCAACAGTTCGCAGCCTTGGTTTGAAGAAAATCAGTTCTTCAGTTGTACAGGAAGATACACCTGCTATCCGCGGTATGGTTGCTGCTGTAGCACACATGGTTAAGGTAGAGGAGATCTAATTATGGCAGATTACAATCCAATTTTGACAGCCCCTTATGGAGCTAATAAAAAGGACAGAAGAGTAGGCCGTGGTTCTTCTTCTGGCCGTGGTTCTACTGCAGGACGCGGTAACAAAGGTCAGCAGTCTCGTTCAGGTGGAAAAGTATACATCGGTTTTGAAGGTGGTCAGATGCCTTTGTTCCGTCGTATTGCTCAGAGAGGTTTCTCTAACTATCCATTTAAGAAAGAATATGCTTGTGTAAATGTTGCAGACATTAATGCAAAATATTCTGATGGCGAAACTGTAAATAAAGAAACTCTCGCTGCTAAAGGTCTTTTGAAGGGAGTAAATCCACTTGTAAAGATTCTTGGTAATGGAGAAATTACAAAGAAACTTTCTTTCAATGTAGATAAGATTTCTGCATCAGCTAAAGATAAAATCGAAAAAGCTGGTGGATCAGTAACACTTACAGCTGAAAAGAAAGACTAAGACTGGAGTTAATAAATGGCAGGCAACACATTAGCTAATATGTTCAAAGTAAAAGAACTTCGCAACAGACTTTTGTTCACACTTGCTATTTTGGCTATCTATCGCTTGGGTTGTGTTTTAACAATTCCGGGCATAGATGCTAAGGCTCTTATTGAATACTTTGAAAATTTATTAGCCCAGAATAAGAGTAATGCTTTTGCTAGTTATATGGACTTCTTTGTTGGTGGAGCATTCTCTAACTTTTCTGTGTTTATGCTTGGTGTAATGCCTTACATTTCAACACAGATTATTTTGCAGCTTTTGTTAATTGTTTTCCCATCACTTAAACGTGCAGTACAGGAAGACGGTGGACAGCAGAAGTTTGCATTGTGGACAAGAGTTGGTACAATTATTGTTTGTCTTATTCAGTCATTTGCTGTGACAGAATATGCAAAGAATATTGGTGTAATTTCACTTAACAATGAACTTGCATTCAAGGCTCTTGCGATTTTGACAGTAACAACTGGATCCATGATTACAGTTTGGCTTGGTGATCAGATTACAGCTCGTGGTATTGGTAATGGTATTTCAATCATGATCTTTGCCGGAATCGTAGCTCGTATTCCTGATGCTATTAGTCAGCTTGTTCAGGGTGTTCAGAATGGTACTATCAACTTTATGTTCGTAATTGCTGCTCTTATTATCTATATAGTAGTAATTGCCCTCGTTGCTTTCGAAGAAGGTGGCGAGAGAAAGATTCCTGTTCACTATGCTAAACGCGTAGTAGGCAGAAAGATGTATGGCGGTCAGAGTACATATATTCCGTTTAAGGTTAATCCTTCAAATGTTATTCCTTTGATTTTTGCTTCTTCATTCTTAACTTTGCCAATGCAGATTATTTCATCTGTAGCATCTAAGGGTGAAAGTGCTCCTAAATGGGTTCAGGCTTTATCAAGTCTTTTGAATCCTAATGGCTGGGTTTATAACATTTTGTTGGTTGTACTTATTGTCTTCTTTGCATACTTCTACACTCAGGTAACACTGAACCCTACAGAAATTGCAAAGCAGATCAGAGAAAATGGTGGATCCATCCCTGGTATAAGTGCAGACAAAACAGAATCTACTCTGCAGAAAATATTGAACAGACTGGTATTCCCTGGATCATTGTTCCTTGCATTAATTGCTGTAATTCCTACAGTAATCCAGATTATCTTTAAGTTCCCATCTGCTATCACACATTTGATGGGTGGAACTTCATTGATCATCATGGTTGGTGTTGCAACAGATACAATGGCTCAGATCGAAGCTCTTCTTAAGATGCATCATCAGGATGGATTTATTAAGAAAGGTAAGATTCGCTCAAGAAATCTCTAGATTTTTTGAAATACCAGTAGATTAAAAATAGAAAATTGTGATATATTTATCAAACTCGATTGTAGTTCATTGCGAATTGCCATAATCGATAGAAATGTATCACATTTTCTAGGGGGACTTTTATGAAAGTAAGAACCAGCGTAAAGCCCATTTGCGATAAGTGTAAGGTAATCAAAAGAAACGGCATTGTTCGTATCATTTGTGAAAACCCAAAACATAAGCAGCGCCAGGGCTAAGCTCAAGGAGTAATAGATGGCTCGAATTGCGGGAGTTGACCTCCCTAATAAACATGTAAGTATTGCTTTAACTTATATTTATGGTATTGGCCGTTCATCAGCTTTGGCTATTTGTGAAAAAGCAAAAATTGATCCAAATGCAATGGCTAATGACCTTTCTCAGGATGATTTGGGAAAATTGCGCGAAGTAATCGATGCAGAATATAAAGTTGAAGGACGTCTTCGCTCAGAAATCGGTCTTAACATCAAACGTCTTATGGATATTGGTTGTTATCGTGGATTGCGCCATAGAAAAGGACTTCCTGTTCGTGGTCAGCGTACACGCACTAACTCTCGTACTCGCAAGGGTAAGAAAAAGACTGTTGCTAACAAGAAAAAGGCATAAGGCGGAGGTAAGTTAAGTGGCTGTTGTAAAAAAGCGAAAAGAAAAGAAGAGTGTATATGAAGGAAATGTCTATATCCAGGCAACTTTCAACAACACTATCGTAACAATTACAGACTTGAAGGGAAATGCTCTTTCATGGGCTTCTTCAGGTGGTCTCGGATTCCGTGGAGCAAAAAAATCAACTCCATTTGCCGCACAGTCTGTTGCTGAAACAGCTGTTCAGAAGGCAGTAAGCTACGGCTTACGCGAAGTTCATGTATTTGTAAAAGGACCTGGAGTAGGACGCGAAAACGCTATCCGTTCTCTTGGTGCTTTAGGTCTCAAGGTTAAATCAATTTCTGATGTTACACCTATTCCACACAATGGATGTAGACCTCGTAAGACTCGCCGTATGTAGTAGTAAAACTATCTAATCAAATACTTCAATTAATAATTGAGTATTTGTTTGATAGTTGGTACTTATCTTGCAGTTTTCTGTAAGATAGGAAAGTGCGAAGCTAATAAAATTATAAAAATGTTTTATGAGGCTTCTGGGTCAGGTTTTGTTTGTAGAAGTATACTTTGCAGAACAAGATTTGATTTAGCTGATAATTAAATGAACAGCTCTAAGTAGGTGACTACTGGAGATAAGGAGTTTAGATGGCTCGCAAAAATCTGCTCAAAGGATTTAAACGTCCAAAAAGCATTACATTTGAGCACCTTGAGAATAATGCAAACTATGGAAAGTTTACTGCTTCTCCATTTGAAACTGGATTTGGAACAACTGTAGGTAATACACTTCGTCGTGTTCTTCTTTCTAGTATTCAGGGATATGCAATTTCTTCTGTACGCATTACATCTTATGATGCTAATGGTGTTCCACATATTATTTCTAGTGAATTTGAAGCAATTCCTCATATTGCTGAAGATACAGAAGAAGTGTTGAACAGCTTGAAACAGATCCGTTTGCGACTCCCAGAGGACATTGAACAGGATACTATCCTTTATGAATTTAAAGGACCTGGTGTTGTAAAATCTGATGACTTTGCTAAAGAAGGTCAGCTTGAAATTATGACAAAAGATCAGCTTGTATTCACAATGATGGATGAAGCTCGTATCGATTTGGAAATTCAGGTAGATTTCGGCAGAGGATATGTCCCAGCAGAAACAAACGAGCATTACATTGAAGATGTAAATACAATCCCAATGGATGCTATCTTTGCCCCTGTTCGCAAGGTAAAATTTGCTATTGAACCTTGTCGTGTCGGACAGAGAAATGACTATGATAAGTTGGTTTTAGAGATTTGGACTGACGGTACAATTGCTCCAGATGATGCATTAGCTGAAGCTGCTAAAATTGCGAAGGATCACTTCTCAATTTTCGTAAACTTTAATGATAGTGATGTATCAAGTGGTGATGAATTGGATGAAGGTGACGAAAGAGTTCGTAATCTTCTTAATACTCCAGTTGAAGAACTTGAACTTTCAGTTAGATCATCAAATTGTCTTAAGAATGCAAACATTCGCACAATTGGTGAACTTACAAAGAAAACAGAAGACGATATCGCTAAAACAAGAAACTTTGGTAAGAAAAGTTTAACAGAAATTAAGGAAAAACTCTTAGAGTGGAACCTTACTCTTGGTATGACTGATTACAGCCATCTCAAGAATGCTGTTAACATGAATAAGAAGAAGGAAGAATCAGATGAATCATAAAGTTGGTTTTAATCCCCTTTCACGCACAACAGCACATCGTCGTGCAATGACTCGTAACATGGTTACTTCACTTTTGAGATTTGAACGTATTACAACAACTAAAGCGAAAGCTTTGGAAGTTCGTAGAGCCGCTGAAAAACTCATCACAAGAAGTAAAGTAGACAGTGTACACAATCGCCGCGAAGCTGCTAAGTTTATTCAGGATGAAAAAGTTCTTAATAAACTCTTTACAGAAATTGGTCCACGCATGAAGGATCGCAATGGTGGTTACACAAGAGTACTTAAACTCGGATTCCGTCAGGGAGACGCAGCAGATGTAGTAATTCTTGAATTGGTTGACTACAATTTGGATTCGGAAGCTTCGGAAAAGAAAGCTAAGACAGCCGCTCCAAAAGCAGCAAAATAATTAAGGAGTAGAATATGTCTAAATCACATCGTGGAACAGGAATTCGTGGTCAGGTAGCTCATGGACGTGGAAAATGTCCAGTATGTGGCAACGAAAACATCAAAGTTCTTTATGAAAAAGAAATTGATGGAAACAAAGTTAAAGTTTGTAAATTCTGTAACGCAAACCTTAAAAATAAGGAAAGAAAAGCTGCAAAAGTAGCTGCACCTGCTGCAGATGCTCCTGCTGCTGAAGCTTCAGCTGAAGCATAATAGCATTTTAAGCTAATCCTTATGTAGGCCACTCTAGTTATTCAGAGTGGCTGTTTTATTTTAAATTAAACATATAAATGAGTGAATTTCTATTCAATTTAGTAATTTTGTTTGTTTCTATATTGCAAATAAGGTAAAAATACACTAATTTTATGAAGTATATGTAAATTAATGAACTTCCTTACACTTAAGTTCATTCAAATAAAAAAGGAGGCTGACATGAAAAAATCAGTTATTGGTTCATTTGTAATGGCTGCACTTTTGGCTTTGACATCTTGTGGCGCTAAAGAAACAAATGAAATTAAAATCGGTGGTATTTTCCCACTTTCAGGAGCAGTTGCTGTTTACGGCGTTGAATGTAAAAATGGTATTGACCTCGCAATTGAAGAGATTAATGCTGCAGGCGGAATTAATGGTAAGAACGTTGTATTGATCAGTGAAGATGATGAAGGAAATCCTGATAAAACAGTTAATGCTTATCAGAAACTTACATCTAAAGATGGCGCAAAAATTATTATTGGTTCATTGACATCTGGTTGTACACAGGCTATTACAAACCGTGCACAGGCTCAGAAAGTTGTTCAGATTGCTCCAGCTGCTACAGCTCCCGCAATTACTGATGCTGGAGATTATATTTTCCGTGCATGTTTTATTGATCCATTCCAGGGTAGAGTAGGTGGAAAATTCTCTGCTGAAACCTTGAATGCAAAAACAGCTGCCATTCTTTATGATACAGGTAACGATTATTCTGTAGGACTTACAGAAAACTTTGAAGCTGCATTTACACAGGCTGGTGGAAAGATTGTTGCAAAAGAAGCATATACAACAAATGATAAAGATTTCAATGCTCAGTTGACAAAAATCAAATCTGCTAATCCTGACGTTGTTTATCTCCCAGACTACTACAATGTTGTTGCTTTGATTGCTAAACAGCTCAGAGCACAGGGAATCGAAGCTCCTATCGTAGGTGCTGATGGTTGGGATGGAATTCTTGGTAACTCTTCTGCTGAAGTTCTTAATGGTTTCTATTCAAACCACTATGCAACAGACTCAACAGACCCAGCTGTTCAGGCATTTGTAAAGAAATTCAATGATAAATATAACAAAGATCCTAACTCATTTGCAGCTCTCGGATATGATTCTGTATATATCTTGAAAGATGCTATCATCAAAGCAGGTTCTGATGATGCAACTGCAGTTAAAGAAGCTCTTAAAGCTACAAATGGAGACTACGTAACAGGTCATCTTACATTTGATGAAAAACGTAACCCTATCAAATCTGCAGTTATGCTTGAGATTGTTAAAGATGATGATGGTACATTGAAGACAGTTTATAAAACAACTGTTAATCCATAAGTATAATTTTTATATTTGATAAAAGCCGTTTCGGAATTTTTTCGAAGCGGCTTTTTTTTGTACTTGGATATGCCTTTAATTGTAAAAAATGCAAAAATAGTATAAAATAGATTGTTAATTTTGATGCTACCTGTAATTAGTATTGTAGGCAGTTAAAAAAGTGAGGTTGTTTTGACTAGTTTATCTATCTTTTTTCAACAGTTAATAAATGGTCTATCTCTTGGAAGCATTTATGCATTAATTGCTTTGGGATATACAATGGTTTATGGAATTGTTAAGTTAATTAACTTTGCCCATGGCGACATTATGATGATGGGCTCTTATGCGGCTTATTTTATTCTTGTTGCTGTTGGTCCAACTCCTTTTGGTTTTATTTTCGCTATATTCACTGCAATGGTTTTCAGTGCATGTTTGGGTATGGGGATTGAACAGCTTGCTTATCGTCCTTTAAGAAATGCTCCTCGTTTGAATTCACTTATTACTGCAATTGCTGTTGAATTGATTTTACAGAATTTGATGCGTGTACTTCCATTTGTTGGTCCAGATCCACGTCAGTTTCCAACTGTAAAGGTTACTCCAATCAATTTGGGGGCAGTACAGATTGATGGTATTAAGGCCCTTGTTATTGTTGCTAGTGTTATATTGATGATTGTTTTAACAATCATTGTAAATTATACAAAGGTTGGTAAAGCAATGCGTGCTGTTTCGTTTGACATGCCAGCAGCAAGTTTAATGGGAATTAATGTAAATAAAACAATTTCACTTACATTCGCAATTGGTTCTATGCTTGCAGGTGCTGCCGGTGTTCTTTATGCAACAGCTTATCCGATGATTGATCCAACAATGGGTTATATGCCTGGTCTAAAAGCCTTTGTTGCTGCAGTTCTTGGTGGTATCGGTTCCATACCTGGTGCGATGATTGGTGGTTTACTTCTGGGTGTTACAGAAACTTTGGTTAAAGGATATGGACCTTCTGCCTATGCAGATGCAATTTCATTTGGTATTCTGATTTTAATTCTTCTTGTTAAACCTACGGGTATTCTTGGCAAGAAAACAGTTGTAAAGGTTTAAGGAGGAAAATATGAACAAAAAAAATTTTGTTAATAAAGTTGTACTTCCGGGAGCTCTTGCAATTGTTGCTGCTGTAGTTCCTTTTGTGTTGATTCAGATTAATTTGCTTGATGGTTATAGTGCTCAGATTTTGATTATGTGTGCTATTAACGCAATTATGGCTTTGAGTGTAAATATTATTTGTGGTATTACAGGTCAGCTTTCTTTGGGTCAGGCTGGTTTTATGGCCCTTGGTGGTTATGCCACAATTTTATTGACTGACATGGCTCATTTGCCTCTTCCAGTTTCAATTATACTTGCTGCTTTGATTACAGCATTCTTTGGATTCCTGATTGGATTCCCTACATTGAGACTTGAAGGGGACTACCTTGCAATCGTTACTCTTGCGTTTGGTGAAATCATTCGTGTCGTACTTGTTAACTTAAAGGATCTTACTGGTGGACCAAATGGAAAGCAGTTTAATACAACTCTCACATTTTTTGATGGTCCTGCATTCTTTGTTATTACTGGAATTTTGATTTTAATAATCATTCTTCTTCAGAACTTTATTCGTTCAACTTACGGACGCGCTATTCTTGCTGTACGTGAAGATGAAGTTGCAGCAAATGCAAATGGTATTGGTGTATTCAAATATAAGATGATTGGTTTTGTCATTGCATCATTTGTTGCAGGTATTGGCGGTGCTCTTTATGTCAGCCGTATCGGATTTATTAAACCTGACCAGGCTTCGTTTACAAAAAGTATCGATTATTTGATCTTTGTTGTATTAGGTGGAATGGGATCAACAACAGGTGCAATTCTTGCAGCTTATGTTTTGACATTCCTTCAGGAAGTTTTAAGATTCTTGAAAGACTTCAGACTTTTGATTTACCCAGTTGTTTTGATTATTGTAATGATTTTCAGACCACAGGGACTTTTAGGAACAAAAGAATTTTCTTTTGAAGCTCTTTTTGCTTTTTTCAAAAACTTTGGAAAGAAAGGCAGCAAGGGGGTAGAAAAAAATGTCAGAAAATAAAAAACGTATTTTGGAAGCTTCGGATGTATCTATCGTTTTTGGTGGTTTACGTGCTGTAAGTGGTTTTGAATGTGAACTTTATGAAGGTGAACTTGCAGGGTTGATTGGTCCTAACGGTGCCGGTAAAACTACAATGTTTAATATGCTTAGTGGAATCTATACTCCTACAAGCGGAAAAATTATGTTCTGGGATAGAAAGGGTAATCCCTGCCTGATTAATAAAAAGAAGCCTAATCAGTTGAATAAAATGGGAATTGCAAGAACATTCCAGAATATTCGTCTGTTTGGAAACCTTTCTGTTTCTGATAATGTTAGAATCGCTTTGCATGCTTCCCGCAAGTATAATTCAATTGATGCTTTGTTCAGAACACCAAGATTTATTCGAGATGAAAAAAGAATGACAGCAACAGTTGAAAAGCTTCTTGATCTCTTTCATATCTTGAACAAAAAAGATGAGCTTGCAAAAAATCTTCCATATGGTGAACAGAGAAAGCTTGAAATTGTTCGTGCTCTTGCAAGTAATCCAAAACTTCTTTTACTTGATGAACCTGCAGCTGGCATGAACCCTCAGGAAACTGAAGAACTTATGAATTTGATTGCATTCATCAGAAAAGAATTTAAATTAACTATTCTTTTGATTGAGCATGATATGAAACTTGTAATGGGAATTTGTGAAAAAATCATGGTTCTTGATTATGGTAAAGTAATTGCAAGCGGAACACCTGAAGAAATCAAATCTAATCCTCAGGTAATTAAAGCTTATCTTGGATCGGAGGCTGTAGATGCTTAAGGTAGAAAATCTGTCAGTTTCATATGGAGCAATTAATGCGCTCCGTGGAATTTCCTTTGATGTTAAAGAAGGTGAAATCATCAGTTTGATCGGTTCAAATGGTGCCGGCAAAACAACAACACTTCATGCAATTAGTAATATAATCAAAAAGCAAAGTGGAAAAGTTATTTTTGCAGGTCAAGATGTAACAAATGTTTCTGCAGATATAATTGTAAAACGCAATCTTATTCAGGTTCCAGAAGGAAGACGTATTTTTTTGAATATGTCGGTAAAGGAAAATCTTGAAATGGGTGCATATACTCGTACTGATAAAGCAAATATTAAAAATGATCTTGCTAAAGTTTACGAATTATTCCCTCGAATGAAAGAAAGAATTAATCAGATTTCCGGAACGTTGAGTGGTGGAGAACTTCAGATGCTGGCCATGGGAAGAGCTTTGATGGCTAATCCAAAGCTTCTTCTTCTTGATGAACCAAGTATGGGACTTGCTCCGATATTTGTAGATGAAATTTTCAATATTGTAAAAACAATCAATGAAACTGGAACAACAATTCTCCTTGTTGAACAGAATGCTTATAAAGCTCTTTCCATTTCAAACAGAGCTTACATTCTTGAAACAGGGGCAATTATTAAATCTGGTGATGCTAAACAGTTAATTAATGACCCTGCTGTAAAAGAAGCATATTTAGGAGGCTGATATGATCGTAAAAGAAGTAATGCGCACAAATGTAATTTGTGCTTCATCGGACACAAAAGCAACAGAAGTAAAAAACATGATGACAGAAAACAATGTTTCAAAGCTTCCTGTTGTTGATAACGGAAAGCTTGTGGGTATTGTAACAAAAAATGATCTTCTTAAAGCTGAACCATCTTCTGCTACAACTCTTGATATGTTTGAAATCAGTTATCTTCTTTCAAAACTTACAGTAAAGAAAATTATGAATACTAAAGTAATTTCTGTAGGTCCAAACGAAGTTGTTGAAGAAGCAGCAAGAATTATGGTTGATAATAAAATCAGCTGTCTTCCTGTTGTTGATGGTGATGCACTTATTGGAATTATTACAAAGAGCGATTTGTTCCATATGTTTACTGAAATGTTTGGAGCAAGAGAAAAAGGTGTTCGTGTAGTAGCTCTTGTAAATGATGCACCTGGTGTACTTGCAAAAGTTGCAAAAGAAATTTCTGACCTGAATGCTAACATTATCAGTGCTGTTACTACTAAACAGGGAATTGATAATAAAATTATGCTCACAATCAAAGCAACTGGGCTTGATGAAGCAAAAATGAAATCAATTTTTGAAGATGCTGGTTTTGAAATTCAGGATATCAGAGTTAACTAAATTTCTGATTTAAAAAATGAGTGATTCAACTAAGGCATTGTATGTAAATAAATTTCTCCGCGCTTTTCCTGAAGAATTTACTATTAAGGAATTTATCAGGTACTTGTCTTATTTGAATTGTAAAATATCTAAAGAGGAGGCCGAAGAAATTATTTTCGGCTCTCCTTATGTATTTGAACTTGATTCTAATAAGTTTATAACTCGTGCTGGTGCTTTTACCGGCAGGTTTTTTAGTGTTGTCCTTTCACAGGAAGAATATGAAAATAAATGTTTTCTTCCTGGACATCGCTGTATGCCTTTCGTTGATCAGGAGGTAATGTCATATTCCCTGACATTCCTCTGGAATGGAAATGTCCTTCCTAATAAAGTTGTTGAATATCCAAAAGAATTTGCATTGGACCATTTTTCTCTTTATGGAGAAGAATATGAGACTCAATATATCGCAAATGATCCTGGTATGAGTGAATTTGATTTGTCGGCAAATGATTTTGAGTTACCGATGAAAGTATCTTTGACAAGTGTTGATCTTACTCCATTGTTCAAACGATATGACATTCAGGCTGGAGACAGACTTTTATTTACAGTCGAAAACTGGGATGAAGGAATTATAAATGTAACTCCATGTCTTCGTGAAAAAAGTGAAAATCTTGAATTGACAAGTGATGATATTGAGCGGAATAGATGGTACAAAAATCTTGAGAAATTTATGTTGGATCTTTGTAAGAAGCTTGGGCCAAGATCGTCAATTGAAGAACAGGTTGCAGATGTATTTTTTGAACACGCTGATGAGTTGTGTAATATGCAATGTGGGTCTATGGAGGAATTCCTTAAATATACAAAAGAGATTTCTGTAGAATCCTTTGGTGTTGAAACAAGACTTTGGATTTCGGGTCAGGTGATTCCGGCAATTGGAATGTGGAATATGGACGAAGATGGCGATGAAATTGGAATGAAGCCTAATCTTATTTACTCAGTCCCTGATTATGTCCTTGATGAATATATAAAAGATTTTGCATTTCAGAAAAAAAATGACATGCAGGAATTGATGGATTTTGCATATCCTAAAATCTTCTATATTCCAGAAGATTATCGTCAACAATTATTATTGAATATCACAAATCGAAATGATATAATTTTGAGCAGTTATAACTGGTTTGCGGATCATCCATTGGGAAATATTCGCCATAAAGCATTGCTGTTATATACAAAAATCAGCAGTTTGGTTTATGAAATCGACAGAACTGGTGGAAGATTTAACACTTATCCTCAACAGGAACTGGTTATTCTCTTCCAGTTATATTCACATCTTACGAAGTTAATGGAAACCATGGCGTTTGATCCAAATTCCCTTACAAAGGATACGGATACTATTTCTGTTTCGCTGGATGGAATGAATTTTAACTTTGAAGATATTGAAGGTGAATTACGGAAGGCTCTGCTGGTAAGTAAAAAAAGTGAATTTACAGTAATCGATTGATTACTTTTACAGTGCATTTTTTAAGAGGTGGAATCTATGGAAAACAAAAATGAAGTAGCCGATCTGCTGAGCAGAGGCGGTGTGTTGTTTGATGTAGAAGGGAACAATACATCGGAGATTTATAGAAATATTTGCGAAAAAATATCGCTCCCAAATGAGGTAACAAAAGAAGGTGTTTATGCAGCACTATGCGATCGTGAACGTGTAATGAGCACGGCGGTTGGATACGGGATTGCACTTCCTCACTGCAGAGGCACAATTCTTAAAAATAATGAAAGTCAGCAGATATCAGTCTGCTATCTTAAGAATCCAATTGATATGAGCGCTCCAGACGCAAGACGTGTCTATGTGATGTTTGTTCTTTTGACAGCAAACTCACAAACTCACTTGCAGGTTCTCTCACAGTTAGCTTCCTTGTTTAAAGATAGCAGTTTTAAGCAGCTGCTTGAAAAGCGTGCTGGTTTAGATGAATTGATTAAAGCTGCAAACGAATTAATAATGAGGTAAAATTTATGAACGAAAAGGCAATCGCTGCAGTTGCAACAAGTGTCCGCAGTCTTTCAATGGACGCTATTCAGAAAGCAAACTCAGGACACCCTGGACTTCCATTAGGAGCTGCTGAATTAGCATCTGTACTTTATGGAGAAATCTTAAAACACAATCCTGCTAATTCAAAATGGGAAGACAGAGACCGTTTTGTTCTTTCTGCCGGACATGGATCAATGCTTTTGTATTCAATTCTCCATCTTTCTGGATACAAAGTAACAATGGATGATATTAAAAACTTCCGCCAGGTTGGATCAGTTTGTTGTGGTCACCCTGAATATGGAGTTACTGATGGTGTTGAATGTACTGGTGGTCCACTTGGACAGGGCGTTTCAATGGCTGTTGGTATGGCTATGGCTGAACAGATGCTGGCTGCACGTTTTAACACAGCTAAACACACAATCGTAGACCACTACACATATTCTTTGGTAGGTGAAGGATGTCTTCAGGAAGGTGTTTCTTCAGAAGCTTGTTCACTTGCAGGAAACCTTAAACTTGGTAAGTTGATCGTATTCTATGATGAAAACAGAATTTCTATCGACGGATCTACAGATATCACATTTACAGATGATATCAGAAAACGTTATGAAAGCTATGGCTGGCAGGTTCTTGCTGGAAGCATGTATAACGTAAAAGAAATTGAAAAGCTCGTTAACAAAGCAAAAGCAAATAAAAAACAGCCAACATTGATTATGCTCAAATCTGTAATCGGAAAGAGCGCTCCAAAAGAAGGTACAGCTGATGTTCATGGAGCTCCACTTGGTGTTGACGGCGTAAAAGCTGCTAAAGCAAAGCTTGGACTTCCTGTTGATCAGGACTTCTATGTAGTACCAGAAGCTTACGATTACTTTGCTTCAAAGAAAGCTGAATGGGCAAAAGCAGAAGCTGACTGGAACGAAACATTTGCTGCTTGGGCTAAAGAAAATCCTGAACTTAAAAAACAGTGGGATGCATTCCACTCTGATGCTGTAACAGGTGATGTTGCAGATGTTGAATACAAAGTTGGTGATGCTTGTGCAACTCGTGATGCTTCAGGAAAAGCATTGAATGTAATTGCAGCTCGTTATGGTAACCTTGTTGGTGGTTCTGCTGACCTTATGGGACCAAACAAGACTGCATTCAAAGCATACGATGATGGTACATTCTCACCTGCTAACTACAAAGGTCGTACAATCGAATACGGTATCCGTGAATTTGCAATGTCTACAGTATGTGCTGGTATATCACTCCATGGTGGCTTGAGACCATTCTGTGCTACATTCTTAGTATTCGCAGATTATCTGCGTCCATCACTTCGTGTTGTTTCATTGATGAAGCAGCCAGTTATCTACGTATTCACACATGACTCAATCTATGTTGGTGAAGACGGACCTACACACCAGCCAATCGAAACAATGACTTCATTGCGTGCAATTCCTGGTGTTCAGGCTATTCGCCCAGGTGACCCAGAAGAATCAATGGAAGCTTGGAAGATTGCTTATGCTTCAAAAGATCACCCAGTTTGTATGGCATTTACTCGTCAGGCTCTTGCAGTTTACGAAAAAGCTGATAAGAACTGGAAACAGAATATGGCTGAAAAAGGTGCTTATGTTGTACAGGAAGGTTCTGCTAACCCTGATATTACAATCCTTGCTTCTGGTTCAGAAGTTAACATGGCTCTTAAGGCAGCTAGTCTTACAAGTGGAAAAACAATCCGCGTTGTATCTGTTCCTGATTTGAAGAAATTTGAAGGACTTTCTAAAGCTGATCAGAAAGCAATCATTGGTGATGCTAAACGCGTTGTTTGTACTGAAGCTGGTATTTCTATGGAATGGCTCCAGTTCACAGACAAAGAAAACTGTTTCTGTATTGACCGCTTTGGTGAATCAGGACCAGCTAATAAGGTTGCTGAATATTTAGGCTTTACAGCAGAAAAGCTTGCTGAACTTCTTAATAAGTAAAGAACCGTTGTTGTTCGCGAGTTTGCGAAAGCAAACTCGTTAGTGAGCGAAGCAAACGTAGCTTTACTGCTGAAAAATTGGCAGAATTGCTTAACAAATAATTTTAGAAAATTCCCTGAAATTAATACGCCACGGGTTTTACCTGTGGCGTTTTTTTTATCTGTTATGGAACTTTTTCTAAATGCCGATAAATTGATTATGAAAAAATTTTTTTTAGTACTTACATGTATTGCTGTTTTAATGACTTCTGCATTCTGCAATGCTTTGTATAAAACTGGTGTTGTTGCATCTTATTATGCTGAAGATTTTCATGGAAAGAAAACTTCTAATGGTGAAGTTTTTAACATGTGGGGAATGACTTGTGCGCATAAAATGCTTCCTTTTAATACAATGTTGAAGGTTACAAATCTTAGTAATGGTAAGTCTGTTGTTGTACGAGTTAATGACAGAGGCCCATTTGTTGCAAATCGAGAAATTGATCTTTCAAAAGGTGCTGCCAGTAAAATTAGCATGATAGGAAGTGGAACTGCAAAAGTAAAGCTTGAAATTATTTCACTAGGCGTCTATACAAAGGCCAGTGTTGTTACTGCGAAGAAAGCCTGTCTCAGAGCAGGTATTAAATATGTACAGATAAAAATTCCTAAAACAGGAAAAGATGCAACTGTTGCTGAAAATTCCAAAGCAATTGAAAAAATCGAATCTATCAAGAAAATAGAAAGAGCAGAAGGTGCTTTGTGGGACATTCAGGTTGGTGCATTCTCAAAAAGGGAAAATGCATTGAATTTTGCACGAAAGTTAAAATCCACTGGTTTCGAAAATGTAATTTTACAGAAGAATGAAACTGTTCTTAGAGTTTCTCTAAAAGCGGTACCTTCTGAAGAAGTGAATGCGGTTGTTGATAAGCTTGTTGAAAAAGGTTATAACGATCTGGTTGTCAGACTGAGAAAAAATAATTAAGCGACAAAAGTGGTTTGATATACAAAAAGGGAGCGACCCTGTACCGGCGTGTACAAGGTCGTTCCCTTTTTTTCTAGAAGGAGTATGTTTGGTTGTTTATGTTATGCTGTGATTGCAATTTTTTTAGGAGCTTCAAGTTCCTTGCGTGGAACAACGATGTGGAGGACTCCATTTTTGAAGCTTGCCGCAATCTGTTCTGCATTGATGTCTTCTGGCAAAGTGAAACGGCGAGCAAACTTTGAAGTTCTGCGTTCTTTGAGAAGCCATTTTGTTGCAGGCTCTGCAGGTTTTTCTTTGGTTTCTGTTTTTTCTTTATCTGTGGTTTCTTTTGTAACTTCCTTTACAGAAGAAATTGTCAAAACATTGCGGTCGAGTTCGATGTTGATATCCTTTTCTGTTTTACCTGGTAAATCCATTTCGATTGTGTAAGCCTCTTTTGTTTCTGAGATGTCAACTGAAGGTGAAATTGTGGATGTTGTGTAGTAGTCATCATTCTGCATCTGTTCATCCATAGCCTGGAAAAGTGTGTTAAAAAGTTCGTTCATATTTGTCTCCTCGAAAGATTTCTGATCTTTCATATTTTATGTAGTTTTATTAAGGCTTTCTGCCTTACACTTACATATATAGCAATTAGTGTGCCAAGTTTTTAAAAATGGATGAAAATTAAAGGTTATTCTTAAATTTTATAGCAGTTTATGTGGAATTTTGAGGAAAAAGCAGTTTTAATTTGGTGAAAAAAATAAATTTGTAGCAATATGACATTATATAATGAGTAAAAATGACACAATCGATTTAACAGAAGCTAAAAATATGAGTAAAAAGGAGTAGTTTTATTTAATTTTACATGTTTTTTGCGTAGTATAGGGGTATAAAGAAAGTAGAGAAGAAAAAATGGAAAAGAATTTTAATTATGGTATTTAGTCTATTGACATAAGTTTTAGAATTCTATATATTAATAATACACATTCCCCGATTGTGTAATGGTAGCACTTCAGATTCTGGTTCTGACTGTGGGGGTTCGAATCCTCCTTGGGGAACTAAAAGGTTGCTAATCAGCAACCTTTTTTTTTAACCTGTAGTTTTTTCAGTTGCAGGATTCCTTCAATGGTCCCTTCGTCTATCGGCTAGGACGTGACCCTCTCAAGGTCGAAAGACGGGTTCGACTCCCGTAGGGACCGAAAATTTCCAAAAAATCATATTTGCACTTACACGAAATTTGAATTATAATACTCAATTATGTTATTGACACAAAAATCGGAAAAGAGTAGCGTTTCTCAGTTCTCAGTTCTCAGTTCTCAGTTCTCAGTTCTCAGTTCTCAGTTCTCAGTTCTCAGTTCTCAGTTCTCAGTTCTCAGTTCTCAGTTCTC
>JAHAZA010000095.1 GCA_018385415.1 Treponema sp.
GTACATAGTTGTGTTGCATTTGCAACATAAATCAATGCGTCGAATTTATTTGATGTAAGGAATTTTAATGTAATATCATGATGAGTGTTATCTCCAGAATAGTTTGTTCCTGGAGTGTCATGTAATGCAGCAATAATTCCATTATTGCCTATACCATCCAAATTACCCTGTAGATAAATACGTGAAACATTAGAATCATCATTCCACCCATTTATAATCGACAAGTTTGTATCTAGGCATCTATCTACAATTTTACCATTTACGTCAACAAAACCAATTAAAGAATTAGAGTTATCATTATCATAAACACTTGTAATTTTTGATGTAGTAGCTTCGCTACGAACAGGTAAAACATCTCTACCTAACAGAGCATTTACAAAAGTTGATTTTCCTGCACTCATTGTTGCACAAACAGCAATATTTTTTTTTGATAAAGTTTTATATTTCTCTTCTTGTTCTTTAAAACCAATAAAATTTTTATAAGTTTTCTCTATAAAACTATTAACAGGAAGTTTTATTTGAACATTTTGTTTAAACTTTTCAATATGTTTTACAGAAAAATTAAATACAAAAGCAAGATTTTCGTCTGAAGGGAAAATGTACTCCAAAACACTACAGTAATATTGAAGTTCTAAAAGCAAAAGCCATTTCAAACATTTCTTCAAAGTCTTACAAGTTTTCTTTGCTTCAACATAATTTTGTTCCAAGAGATATTTTAACACATCATTAAATTTTTTCGTATATTCCGTATTTTTCTTTTGTCGATCACGTTTTTCACGAATAATCTGATTTTCAAAAAAATGTATAACATTAAGTTTTCTAAATTCTAGTTGTTCATCAATCATTGTTTTTTATACCTTACTAAAACTACCTATGATATTTGTTTTATTTTTTTTCATCCTTGTAAGTTAGTTTATAAAGTTTATCATAATCACTACGATATTTAACGTCATAGTGCCTTTCCCTTCTCAATACATCCCCAACACCACAGCAACTTCTTCTTTCACCTGTGCTATCAACTCATCAGGTCCTAGCACTTTCACAGTTTTTCCTTGCCCAAGAACCCAGCGTTTTACTTCGGGAAGCTGGGTTGTTTCAAAACTTACCCAAACGCTGCCGTCTTCTCGTTGTTCAATTTTTTGATTTTTGTTCCAGCTGCGTTCAAGAGCAAAAGTTCCGATTTCTGCGGAAATTAAAAGTTCTACTGTGTATTTTTTTGTAGCGCTTAGCCAGATTCCAATTTCTTTGTCAAAATATTTGTCTGGGTTAAAATCTTCTGGAATATCAAATTCTTCTTTTGATTCTGTTACGTTTTGCATTCGGCTAAAATTAAAAACTCGAATATCTTTTTTATCGTGACAGAACCCCATAACATACCAATTTCCTTTTTGGCATACTGCGTGTAAAGGATTAATTCGTCTTGTCATCCAAGTTGTTTTTTGCAATGGACGATATTCAAAGTCTAAAACGTGTCGATTCTTTAGAGCAGAAAAAACCTTTGAAAAGTTTTCAGGATTGATTGTTCCCATTTGGTCAGGAATAAATGTTATTTGATTTTGCAAAAATGATGAGTCTAAAGTAATTTTGTTAGGTAAACTCATTTCTATCTTTTTAAAAACAGACCGTAAATCATTTTCTAATGGAGTATTTCTGTATTGCTCCAAAAGTTGGTCAAAAAGTGCTACTGAAAAAAGTTCGCCTTCACTTAAAGGAACGCTTTTTATATAAAAATTTTCTTCTGTGTAATAATAGCCATTTTTGTATGCATCAAACTCAATTGGAGCATTATACATATCTCGCATGTATTCAATATCACGCTGAATTGTTCTACTTGAAACTTCTATTTTCTTTGAAAGACTTGTTGCATTGGGAAACTTGCCGCTTCGAATTTCTTCATCAATCTGAAGCAACCGATAACGCTGAACTTTATTATTTCTCGTGTCCGACATGTTGATTACCTTTGTTTAATAATTATATAAGAGAACTACAGAGATGTCTAATTATTTCTATAGAAATATTAAAACTTATCTTTTGATATTTTCATTCTACAACCCTCCCTACGACAAGAAACGTCGGTGCTACAAAGAAAATTCAAAAAATGATTCTTTAGGTCGGAAAAAGTGTATACTTTTGGCAAATTTAGCCCCGAAAAAGTGTTGATTTCTGGTTGTTTTAGCCCCGAAAAAATGTTAATATAATAATCATGGAAAGATTTGCTATTAAAGAATTAGAAAAATGGAAAAACAAAAGTAACAGAAAACCAATGGTATTAATGGGTGCAAGGCAAGTTGGAAAAACATGGCTTATGAAAACTTTTGGCGAAAAAAACTATAAAAAAGTAGCGTATATTTCTTTTTATAATAATCAAGCTATGAAAGATATATTTGAAACTGATTATGATGTTAAGCGAATTATTCCATATCTAAATATTGAAGTAGGTTTTTCAATCACGCCAAATGATACTCTCATTATTTTTGATGAAATTCAAAATGCTCCAAAAGCATTTGAATCTTTAAAATATTTTTATGAAGATGCTCCAGAATATCACATTATTGTTGCAGGGTCTCTTTTAGGCGTTGCCTTACATCAAGGAGTTTCTTACCCAGTGGGAAAAGTTGATATTTTAAATTTACATCCTCTTAGTTTTAGAGAATTCTTATATGCTATGGACGAACAACCTTTGGCTGATGCTTTAATTACAAAAGATTATAATTTAATTAATGCCTTTTCTGAAAAATATATATATCACTTAAAAAATTATTATTACGTAGGTGGAATGCCAGAAGTTGTAGATTATTTTAGACAAAATAAAGATTATAACGAAGTTAGAAATCTACAGAAAACAATTTTAACTCAATATAAAGGTGATTTTGGAAAACATATAGAATCAAATGAAATTCCCAAAATAAATCTAGTATGGGATTCAATTCCAATGCAACTTGCTAAAGAAAATAAAAAATTCTTCTTTGGAAAAATAAAAGAAGGTGCTCGTAGCAACGATTTTGAAAATGCCATCCAATGGTTAACCGACAGTGGGCTTGTTCATAAAGTAAACAGAGTAAATGAACCTAAAATACCACTATCAGCTTACAAAAACTTTTCAATATATAAACTTTTTGTTTTAGATATTGGTCTTTTATGTGCAATGAGTGAACTAGATGCTCAAACAATTCTAAGAGGAAACGAGTTGTTTGTTGAATTTAAAGGAGCCTTAGCAGAACAATATGTTTTACAACAAATAATTTGTGATACAAACTATACACCATATTACTTTGGTACTGATAAATCTACTTTTGAACAAGATTTTATTATTCAAAAAGAAAATGATGTTGTTCCAATAGAGGTAAAATCTTCTACAAATGTTCGCTCCCAAAGTTTAAAAGCATTTTATGAAAAATATAATCCAAAAACTTCTGTAAGATTTTCATTACTTCCGTATCAAGAACAATCTTGGATGCAAAACATCCCTCTGTACGCCATTTGTAATTTGTAACCTATCTCTCACTATCTCTACAGATTACAAACCTTATTTCTTTAGTTATTTGTACCCATTTCTTTAGTATTTTATACTTATAACTATGGATATAAACCAACAAGAAGATTTCCAAAATGAAATTGAAGCTCAAGAACTAAAGGTGGCTACACGAATTCAAGAAGAACGGCTGGCTCGAAAATTAAGTCAGTTGGATTTGGCCTTGGAAGCAGGAATTTCTCAGGGATATCTTGCCATGGTTGAATCTCACCAAAAAATTCCTACAATCACAACAATTTTTAAGATTTCCCACGCCTTGAATATTAGTCCAACAGAACTTTTTGAAAAACAAGATATTGACCGACAAGCAATAAAAAATCAAGTAATCAGTTTGATTCAAAGCAAATTGTGATTTTGCCACCACATTTTTACCTAAATTGAATTTTCCCGTCTGATGAAATAACAATTTTGCAACTTAATCCAATTTCTGTTTTTAATTTTTGTTTTAATTTTTCTTCAACTTCACTTTCTGCAATTTCTGGCTGAATATCATAAAAAAATTGCTTTTCTATAATTTTGATTTTTGATTTCAAAGTTTCTGCTAATTTTTGCGAAAAAAACAAAACTTCAAGTTGAACGGATTTTCCAACTTTAGTTTCTGGCAAAACACAAATTACTTCAATTTCTCCTATTAAGTTGATTTTTTTCAAATAAGAAATGCTGCGTTCAATTTTAGATAGAGCTTGTTTCACCTTTTCAGAATCATTCACAAAATCTGAATCAATTCCGTCCACAATGATTTTTAGTTTTTTATCAGTTATTCCAAGATTGATTTTTTCTTCAAGAGAATACTTATCTGATTTTTTTAATTTTGTCTATTTTATTTTGAATCAAATACTGAAATACTTTAGAACCAAAAGCAATTCCAACAAGCAAAGGAATTGGTTCACAAACTAATCCTAATGCACAAGGTTTTGGTACTGTTGCTCCAAGAGTACCAAAGTTTTTTAATCATTAAGTCCCTCCAATTTTACACTTTTGATAAAACATCTGAATTTTACTTTTCAAAATTGTAGTTATTAGAATTTGTTTTTCCAATTATTCTCAAAAAGCCTTCCCCAAATAAAAGAAAAATAGCTCCAGTTGCAAAACAGTAAACTAAAAATCTATAAACTTCATTTATTGAAAACATTTTTAAAAAAGCCAAAATAAGTGTATTTCCCACAAATTTTGTAAACAAAAAAGACATTATCAAAAATATTCCTAAAAGCATAAAGCCTTTTCTTAGAGAAAGCCGAAAGAAAAAACACACAATTCCCATAAAAACAGCTTCCATCAATAATAGTTTTTCAATGTAAAAACAGGGTGCTGGTGACATTACATAGAGCATTAACAAAGGAAGTAGAACAACATAAAGAATCCGTGACATACACATTTTATTTGCTATTGGTATGTTTGCGACTTTCTCAAAAGTTACATCAAGAAATCTCTCTTTTTATTTTCCGTAAGTTTTTTCAATTTCAAGAATCTGGTCCCGGACAACAGCAGCCTGTTCATACTGCATGTTGTCTGCAAATTCTTCCATCTGTTTTGTAAGGGCTTTGATGAGTTTTTTGCGCTGGGCAGGAACGAAAAGATTTGCACTTTTCTTTAATGCCTGAAGTTCAACTTCAACCTGTTCTTCTGCTTCTTTTTCCTGCCGTTCAAGAATATCTTCTACGGCTTTTTTAACTGTCTTTGGTGTAATGCCGTGTTCCTTGTTGTATGCTTCCTGGATTTCGCGGCGGCGTTTTGTTTCGGTGATGGCTTCTTCCATGGCTTCGGATTTTCTGTCGGCATACATTACTACTTTGCCTTCTGCGTTACGGGCAGCGCGTCCGATAATCTGAATCAAACTTGTTGTGGATCGGAGGAATCCGATTTTATCTGCATCAAGCAAAGCGATGAAAGAAACTTCAGGTAAGTCGATACCTTCACGCAGAAGGTTGATTCCTATCAATACATCTATTTCTCCGGAACGAAGGCTCTTTAAAATTTCAACACGTTCGAAAGTATCAATTTCTGAGTGAATGTATTTGACTTTGAGATTAAGGCCTAAAAGATATTCAGTTAAATCTTCTGCCATTTTTTTAGTCAGTGTAAGAATAAGTGAACGTTCACCTTTGTCGATTCTTTCCTTTACTTCCTTATAGATGTCCTGCATCTGACCTTCACTTGGGCGAACTTCAACAATCGGATCAAGAAGTCCTGTAGGACGGATGAGTTGTTCTACTACCTGTGTACTTTGTTTGACTTCTTCTTTTCGAGGTGTGGCAGTTACATAGATTACCTGATTGAGCTTCTTTTCAAATTCATCATATTTTAGAGGACGGTTATCAAGAGCGCTTGGAAGTCTGAAACCAAAGTCGATTAAGTTCTGCTTTCGGCTTCTGTCACCTTCATACATTGCGCCAATCTGCGGAACTGTAACATGTGCTTCGTCAATGAGACATAAAAAGTCGTCAGGAAAATAATGAAGGAGAGTTGCAGGTGGTTCCCCAGAAGGACGGTTTGCAATAGGTGCTGAATAATTTTCGATTCCGGAACAGTATCCCATTTCTTTCATCATTTCGATGTCGTAGGTTACGCGAGTTTTTAATCGTTCTGCTTCAAGAAGTTTTCCCTGGGCGCGAAGTGTCTCAACCCGTTCTTCCATTTCGGCATTAATACGGTCTGTGGCCTGTGTAAGCTGTTCTGGAGGAACAACGAAGTTTTTTGCAGGGTAGATAACTGTTTCGTCAAGTTCTTCAGTTACTTCACCTGAGATTACATTGAATCTTCTGATGCGTATGATCTCTTCCCAGTCAAGTTCAATTCTGTATGCTTCAGGAAATTCCATATAAGGCGGATAGATTTCGATAACGTCACCTTTTATGCGGAAGGTTCCTGGCTCTAAGACCATGTCATTTCGTGTGTACTGAATCTGTGAAAGTTCAAGAGCAAGCTTGTGTGTGTCCAGAGTTTCCCCTTTTTCCATGTGAATGCGCATGCTCTTGTAAAGTTCAGGCATACCAAGACCGTAAATACATGAAACTGTTGCAATTACGATTACGTCGCGGCGTTCCATAAGACTGTAGGTTGCAGCCATTTTCATGCGGTCGATTTCTTTGTTGATGCTGGCATCTTTTTCGATATAAAGGTCTCTGGCAGGAACATATGCTTCTGGCTGATAATAGTCGTAGTACGAAACAAAGTATTCAACAGCGTTTTCAGGAAAGAAGGTCTTGAACTCTTTGTAAAGCTGTGCAGACAGAGTTTTGTTGTGGCTGATGATGAGGGTAGGGCGCTGAACTTTTTCAATGATTTTTGCCATTGTAAAAGTTTTACCGCTTCCTGTAACACCTTTTAATGTCTGATATCTGTCACCGCGGAGAAAACCTTCTGCTAATCGGTTGATTGCTTCAGGCTGATCTCCTGATGGTTCATATGGTGAATGTACTACAAATTTTTTCATTATGTACCTGCTTTATTTAGTCTTACCGTTAATATAATACATTTGAATTAAAAAAAATTAAACTATTACATTATAGAAATTCTTTTTGTTATATTGTATCTTACTTGGACAATTCTAACAGTATTCATTAATATTTATAAGGAGGGAAGTGAATATGAGTTTAAATGGTAGAAAATCTTATGTCGGTCCGCTATTAAAAATTGCACTGCCAATTATGATAAGCAACATTATTTCACAGATTCAGATGCTTATTGACCGATTGTTCCTTGCTCGTCTTGATGATATTTATATGAGCGCATTAAGTAATATTTCAACTCCATTGTGGACATCCATGTCCTTTGTTTTTTCACTTTCAATCGGTGCATCTATTATTATCAGTCAGTCAATTGGTGCTGGTGATAAAAATAAAGCTGCTGAATATGCAGGTGCGCTCTGGAAGTGGCATAACATTCTTGGTGTAATCCTTTTTGCATTATGGTTCTTTTGTGGTGAATATATTTTTAAAGCAATGGGCGTTGATAATTCTTTGATTTCTATGTGCGTAACATATACAAAGATTTATGCTCCTGTACTTATATTATTGCCACTAGGTTCTGCATGTATGGTCACTTTTCAGACATCAAATTTCACAATGCCTTTAGTGTTCCAGGGAATCATCCGTTCAGGATTAAATGTTCTTCTTGACTGGATTATGATCTTCGGAAAATTTGGTTGTCCTGCAATGGGTTTGAAAGGTGCTGCAATTGCGACCACAATTGCAGAAGTTGCAGGTGGACTTGCACTTCTTGTTGTCTGTATTGCAAAAAAAGACATTGAAACAATGCCACGCTTCAGTCAGATTATGAAAGCAAAATTTTCTAGTTACATAATCGGATGTAAACTTGGAATTTTTACAGCTCTTGAAGATTTTTTATGGAATGCAGGAAACCTTGTTATAATCATTATTTTGAATTCAATTGATGTAATGGCAGCAGGTATTTATTCAGTTGTATTTACTGTAGAAATCCTTGCTGTAGTTTTGATCGGTTCATTGGGAAATGGAGATATGACTTTAACTGGCGAGGCTGTAGGTAAGAAAGACAGTTACCAGTATCGGTCTGTAACCGGGCTTGCATATTTTATCAGTGCAGTAATTTCAGCTATCACATTGATTCTTTGCTTTGCAATTCCAAAGCAGCTTATTGGATTGTTTTTCAGAGATGAAAAGCTTATTGCAAGTTCTGTAATTTTTATGTGGTTTATGGGAATTAATCTTTTTTCAAAGTCAGGAAATATAATTCTCGGAAACTCAATTCGCGGTTATGGAGATACAATGTGGATGCTGTTTACACAGATTTTTGGAACCATCTTTGTAATTGGTCTTGCATTGCTTTGTGTTAAGGTTTTCCATCTTGGAATTACCGGCGTGTTTATAGCTGTAATCTCAGATGAGTTTGTAAGATGTATGATAAACCTTGGAAAATATATTTCAATCAGAAATCTGAACCGTCAGCTCAAAATCAGTTAGACAAAAACTCAAAGACCTGCTCGGGAGTTTCAAGAATAAAGTCAGCATTGGCTTCTTCAAACTCCTCGCGGTTTCCAAAGCCCCAGAGTATTCCTAATGCCTTAAGGTCAGCAGCATGAGCTCCGTTAATGTCATATTTTCTGTCGCCGATCATAAGACATTCATTCTTTTTTTTAACAAGATTGTTTTCTTTAAGAACATAATTAACAACATCGATTTTTTCGCAGCGTTTTTGTTCTGATAAATCTGCGCCGCCTACGAAATCAAACAGGTGAAGAAAACCTTTTCGTTCCAGAATCTGCTTTGCATATAATTCAGGTTTGCTGGTTGCTACCAGGATTTTAAAACCCTTTGTGCGCAGCTTTTCGATTAATTCAAATACGCCGTTATAAGGAATGCAGTCGAACATTCCCACTGTAGAATAATATTCCCGATAAACATTTATTGCCTGTGGTACTTCGCTTTCTGGCAGGTGGAAAATTGTAGTAAAACTTTCTTTAAGTGAAGGTCCAATCATCTTTTTGAATTCGGCTTCACCGTAAGGAAGTTTGTAGTGGTCGCAGACATGCTGCATGGAAGTGTAAATTCCCGGTGCTGTGTCGAATAATGTACCGTCAAAGTCAAATAAAAGGTAAGAAAATTTATTCATAGTGTGATTTTAGCATATATAGAGGGAATATCAAGTAACACATTCCATTCAGAAAGCCATTGGAGAAACTTCAACTGGAATTCGTTTTCCAGGAAGCAGATATCAGGATATGAAAAATGTTAAGTTTGAACATCTTGATACAGTAATGTATGAATTGCTTGCCGGCTAAAAGAGAGTTATAATAGTCTTATGGACAAAAAAACGCTCTCACAGTCTGTTTCGGATTTCTCAAAAAGACTTTCCAGATTCAATGATTCCGGAAAGTCTGAACCTATGCGTCCGCTTTCCTCTGATGCACGACTCCAGCAGCGTATTACCGATATGGAATCAGAACGTCGTGAGAGATTTCTGCAGCAATATAACTCTCTGAAAAATCCTGTAAGTCAGCAGGTTGAAGAAGATGAAGCAAATCTAATTACAGCTTACAATTTGTTTAAAGGTGCAGTTGATCTTAACGCAAACAGTGGAAATGCAGAAACAAAACTTGCTGATTTAAGAATTGCAAGCCCTCTGTGTGAAAAAAATGAATATATCAGCGGAAGTGGTTTTTCATTTCTGCGTATATGGTTTTTGAAAAATAATGAAAGTATAGAATATGTGCCATTAATCGGACAAAGTGAAGATAGAAGATTTCTTGAGTTTATCCCAAAAGAGGAATATGAGTTTTCAAGACTGGAAAAAGAAATCCTTCAGATTATTCCAGAATAAAAAAGCGGGAAAAAATCCTGCTTTTTTATACTTCTGTTCGTCCTCTGAAACTTCTTGCAAGGGTGAGCTTGTCGGCATATTCAAGATCTCCGCCCACTGGAAGGCCTGAGGCAAGTCGTGTGACTTTTATGCCGGCTGCAGCTGCAATCATTCGTTGAAGATAAAGTGCTGTTGTATCACCTTCAACTGTAGGATTAGTTGCAATGATGACTTCTTTAACGCTTCCATCAGAAAGTCTTTTTAACAAGGCCTGAATGTTAAGCTGATCAGGCCCAACACCTTCAAGGGGTGCAATAACTCCACCCAGTACATGAAACAAACCTGAAAACTCGTGGGAACTTTCAATTGTTGCAACATCCTGAGGTTGTTCTACAACACAGATAATTGATCTGTCACGAAGTGAATCTGTACATATAGGACAGGGATCATCTTCTGTCCATGTTCCACAGATTGAGCATGGTTTGATTTTTTCCTGAAGACTGTTTAACTGAGATGCAAATTTTTTTACATAGCCTGCATCGGCTCTGAGAATATAATTTACAAGACGGCCTGCAGATTTTTTTCCGATACCTGGCAGGCGGGAAAAACTTTCTGTTAATTCATCAATTGCGTTCATGCTGGTTCCTGAAGATAATGGCAGTAAAAAAATTACATGCCCGGAATATTCATTCCGTTAAGAAGAGGTCCATATTTTTCTTTAATGGCTTCCTGGATTTTTGACATGGCATCGTGATGAGCGGCAATGATTAAATCCTGAAGCATCTGAACATCTCTTGGGTCGACGCAGATAGGATCAAGTTTGAGATTGATGATTTCGAATTTTCCATTAATAGTTACGTTTACAATATTTCCGCCGGAACTTCCTGTAGCTGTAATCTGTTTAAGCTCTTCCTGCATTGTTCCAAGCTGTGACTTCATCTGTTCGATATTTTTAAGCATATCAAATGGATTCATTATTGTCCTCCCACAATAGTACCTTTAAAGGTTCGTGCAATAATATTTACAATTTCTGGTATTTCTACCTTTCTTTCAATTTTTACAACCTGCTTTAATGTGAGGTTGAAGGAAACTTTTTCACCAACAATATTTGAAATCATCTGAGAAATAATTGCTGCACGAGCCATAAGCTGATTTAATTCAAATTCTGATTCAATCTTTGCTTCGATAACATTACCGTTAAGACTCCAGTCTTCGGTATGCATCAAGCTTGCACTGATAAAAGCATCGTCAATGGATGTAGTAGCAACAAGCTTTGCTTTTATGTTTTCCAAAGAGATTCCAGCAAGATTTTGTGAGCCTTGAGAAGGTGAAGACTGCATTGGCTGAACAGTGTCTTCATAAGCAAAGCTTGGAGGAATTTCATCTGGTGGAACTGGCTGTGAATAATCATCTGCTGCCTCTGTATTATCAGGCGGCAGGGCACCGCCATTATAAAAAGGGTCTGGATTTTCCTCTTGTTGTGGTGGAGGGGTAAACTCCTGACCGCTATTCTGCAAAGCACTGAACATTGGTATTCCACTTGCTGGCGCTGCATTAGCTTGACTCTGGCTGAAAGATGGAGATGCTGGCTGTGCATTTACTTGAGAAGCAGTCTGACTTTGAGAACTTACTGTCTGTGCAGTGCCTGAAAACCCAGGCATTGAAGTTCCTCCTGAGACAGGAGATTGAGGAACAGAAGCTGCTCCTTGCATTAAAAGAGATTGAGCACTGTCGATGGCTTTCTTGATTTCTGCAGGACTTACATATTCCTTTAACCAGCACAGCTTTGAGAAAATCAATTCAATTTCGTATCTTGGTGAAAGGGAATATCTGATGTCCCGGTAAAGATTCAAGAAAAGTGAAAGGCCTCGTTCAAGTTGAACACTGTTCCATGCACCAAGAACTTTTTTGCTATACCGGTCAGCTGCCTGGCCGAGAAGAGATTCCTTTGTGATGCCGCTTTTAATGAGAAGCAGGCTTCGTAAATAATCGGCGCTGTTTGTAATAAGCTGTTCGATGGAAATTCCTGACTGAAGGAACTGATCAAGTTTTTCTGTAACGCCTGCTGCATTTGAGTCAACACAGTCATCGAAAAGGTCGTTAAGGCGTTCTGTTCCTACAAGACCAAGCTTGTCGCGGATTTTTTCGTATGTGATGTGACCGTCACTGAATGCTGCAACCTGATCAAACAATGTGTATGCATCACGCATCGATCCTGTTGATTCACGGGCAATCCAATAGAGAGCTTCATCTTCTGCAGTAATACCGATATCCTTGCAGGCTTCTGCAAGCTGTTCCTTAACTTTTTCAATTGGAACAAGGCGGAAATTGAACTGCTGACAGCGGCTTTTAATAGTTGCGGGAACTTTCTGAAGTTCTGTTGTTGCGAAAATAAAAATAGCATATGGTGGTGGCTCTTCAATTGTTTTTAAAAGTGCATTGAAGGCCTGATTTGAAATCATGTGGACTTCGTCTATGATGTAGATTTTATAGCGGCTTGAGTTAGGTGGAAATTTTACTTCCTCGATTACCTGACGGGCATCGTTAATTCCTGTGTTTGAAGCACCGTCGATTTCGATTACATCAAGGCTGGAACCTTTTGTAATCTCCTGACAGGTTGAACAGGTACAGCAAGGTGTATCTGTAGGACCGTTCTCACAGTTTAATGCTTTTGCAAGGATGCGGGCAGTGGAAGTTTTTCCACAGCCACGTGGACCTGTAAAAAGGTAAGCGTGTGCAATCTTTCCTGTTTTAATAGAATTCTTTAATGTTGCCGCAACAAATTCCTGACCGATAAGATCTTCGAAATTTTTAGGGCGGCGTCTTGTCGCTGTTACTTCATATGCCATAAATGTAATAATAACGCAAAAAAGGGGTATGGACAAGCATGGACAGGGCGACTATACATTCCCTTTGTCCTTTATTTTACACAGACTTAACAAAATCTTCTCAATATTTTAACACATCTCCTGTAGATTAATGCCATCTTAATTTACAGGAGATTTCTTTTTATGAAACTTTCACTCAAAAAAATTACTGCTTTGGCTTTAACTGTTATGGCCAGCGCATCAGTTTTTGCTGCTCCAAAATTCAACAGCAAAAAAACAATTTCTGTTATGAGCCGAGAAGAAGGAAGCGGAACTCGTGGAGCATTCATTGAACTTTTCGGTGTTGAACAGAAAAATTCAAGCGGAAAAAAAGTTGACTACACAACAGAGGAGGCTGCAATTACAAATTCAACTTCAGTAATGCTTACGAGCGTTGCAGGAGACATTTACTCAATCGGTTATGTTTCACTTGGTTCGTTAAACGATTCTGTTAAAGCCTTAAAGATTGAAGGTGTAGATGCAACAGTTTCAAATATCAAGAACAAAAGCTATAAAATCAGCCGTCCTTTCAACATTGCTGTAAAAGAAAAACTTTCAGCTCCTGCACAGGATTTTGTAAACTTTATTATGAGTTCTGAAGGTCAGAAGATTGTTGAAAAGAATAAATATATTGCAGTCGAATCAAAATCATTTACTTCTAACAAGGCTTCAGGAAAAGTTGTAGTTGCAGGTTCAAGCTCTGTATCACCTGTAATGGAAAAATTAATTGAAGCTTACAAAAGTGTAAATCCAAATGCAAGGATCGAACTTCAGACAAGTGATTCAACAACTGGTGTTACAAATGCTGCAAACGGTACATGTGATATTGGAATGGCAAGTCGTGGTCTTAAAGAAACAGAAAAAGCAAAAGGTCTCAAAGAAATCACAATCGCCATTGATGGTATCGCAGTTGTAGTTAATAAAGCAAATCCCCTTGTTAATGCAAAAATCGAAATTGTTCGTGACATCTACATGGGTAAAATCCAGAAGTGGAGTGAAATCAAATAAATGAAAAAAAAGGAAAAGGTTTTTGAAATACTTTTTCTCTTAACCGCAGGATTTTCAATTCTTGCGGTTTTGATGATTTGTCTCTTTTTATTTGCAAATGGAATACCTGCTATTCATAAAATTGGAGTTATTGATTTTCTGTTTGGACAGAGGTGGAAACCAGGAAATGATCTTTATGGAATTTTTCCGATGATAGTGGGAAGTCTGTATGTGACTGCAGGAGCAATTATTTTTGGAGTACCGGTTGGACTTATGACAGCAGTTTTTCTTTCGAGATTCTGTCCTAAGAAACTGCATGGAATCCTAAAAAATGGAATCGATTTGCTTGCAGGAATCCCAAGTGTGGTTTATGGATTTTTTGGACTTATGGTAATCGTTCCTTTTGTAAGAAATGTATTTGGCGGAAACGGAAGCTCGATTCTTACAGCATCACTGCTTTTAGGAATGATGATTTTACCAACCATAATTTCTGTTTCTGAAAGTTCCCTTAACTCTGTGCCTTCAACCTATTATGAAGGAGCCAGGGCATTAGGTGCTACTCATGAGCGTGCTGTATTCATGGTAATGCTTCCTGCTGCAAAATCTGGAATCCTTGCTGGTGTTATTCTGGGAATAGGACGGGCAATCGGGGAGACTATGGCAGTGATTATGGTTGCAGGAAATCAGGCTCGCATTCCGGATTCTATCTTGAAAGGTGTGAGGACATTGACAGCAAACATTGTAATCGAAATGGGGTACGCTGCTGATCTTCACAGAGAAGCTTTGATTGCAACAGGTGTGGTTTTGTTTGTGTTTATTCTTGGAATCAATATGACATTCAATCTGGTCAAAAACAGGAGGAGTAAATGTTGATAAAACAAAAATCAAGAACATTGATAATTCGGTCAGTTGTTTATTTATGTGCTTTTTTAACTTTAGGTGTCCTGATTTTTATGCTCTTATACATTCTTGTAAAAGGAATTCCGTTTTTAACACCATCACTCTTTGAGTTAACCTACACTTCAGAAAACTGTTCTGTATTTCCAGCTATTGTAAATACGCTCTTAATGATATTGCTTGCGTTGTTAATTGCATGTCCATTGGGAATCGGTTCTGCAATTTATCTTGTGGAATATTCAAAGAAAGGAAACCGTTTTGTAAAACTTGTCAGACTTACTACAGAAACACTAACGGGAATTCCTTCTATTGTTTACGGTCTTTTTGGAATGCTTTTATTTGTTGGAGCTTTGCACTGGGGATATTCGCTTATGGCAGGAAGCTTTACGGTGGCAATCATGATTCTTCCTGTAATTATGCGAACTACAGAAGAGGCTCTGCTTTCTGTACCTGATTCTTTTAGGGAAGGAAGTTTTGGGCTTGGAGCAGGTAAGTTAAGGACAGTTTTTAAAATTGTACTTCCAAGTGCAATTCCTGGAATTTTAAGTGGAATTATTCTTGCTACAGGGCGTGTTGTTGGAGAAACTGCAGCACTTATTTACACAGCAGGAACTGTTGCTCAAATTCCTCTGGGAGTATTTGGATCAGGAAGAACACTGGCAGTGCATATGTATGTGTTGAGTTCGGAAGGATTACACACCGGACAGGCTTTTGGCACAGCGGTGGTACTGCTTGTGATGGTTGTAGGTATCAATCTTCTTGCAGGTATTGTTGCAAAGCATATAGGAAATTTTTCTTATGGAAAAAATTAAAATTGAAAAATTAGATTTGTTCTACGGCAATTTTCATGCCCTTAAGAATATCAATCTGAATATTGAACAAAACAGAATTACGGCATTCATCGGGCCAAGTGGATGTGGTAAATCTACGCTGCTTAAAAGCTTAAACAGAATGAATGATATGGTAGAAGGCTGCCGGATTACAGGAAAAATATTTTTGGATGGTGATGATATTTTTGATCGTAAGATGGATGTGAATATTCTGCGCAAAAAAGTAGGAATGGTTTTTCAAAAGCCTAATCCATTTCCCATGAGCATTTATGACAATATCGCTTATGGACCGCGCACGCATGGTATTAGAAAAAAATCTGAGCTTGATGAAATTGTTGAGCAGTCTTTAAGAAATGCTGCCATCTGGGATGAGATGAAAGACAATTTAAAAAAATCGGCTCTGGCATTAAGTGGTGGGCAGCAGCAGCGATTATGTATTGCCCGTGCTCTTGCTGTCCAGCCAGATGTGCTTTTGATGGACGAACCAACATCTGCTCTTGATCCGATTTCAACTTCTAAAATCGAAGACTGCGTAATGCAACTCAAAGATAAATACACAATCGTAATTGTAACTCACAATATGCAGCAGGCAGTAAGAATCAGTGATAAAACAGTTTTCTTTCTGCTTGGTGAAATAATCGAAGAAGGAATTACAGAACAGATTTTTAGTATGCCTAAAAATCAAAAAACTGAAGACTACATTACAGGAAGGTTTGGTTGATATGCGTGAAAAATATGAAGAAGAGTTACGACATTTAAATACTTCTATCATTACTATGGGAAAAATGATTGAAGTTGCAATCGAAAGTTCAATTCTTGCACTTATGTCTAATGATGCAGAATCAGCTGATTCAATCATCAAAGCTGATGATTCAATTGATGAGAAAGAAAGAGAAATTGAACAGCACTGTATTAAGCTTCTTTTACAGCAACAGCCTATGGCTACAGACCTTCGTTTTATTACTGCAGCATTAAAAATGGTTACTGATATGGAACGTATTGGAGATCATGCAGGAGATGTTGCAGACCTTCTTAAAAAGATGTGTGCTGTAAATGTAAACGGCCAGGATGTTCTTGGAAAGTATATCAATTCTCAGCTTAACGAAATGGGAAGTGCAATTCAGATAATGATTAAAGATAGTATCAGAGCTTATATAAACCGTGATATTGATTTGGCAAAAAGAATAATTTCAAGCGATGATGTCGTTGACGAATTGTATCATACAATTAAAAGAGAATTAATCTGGCAGATTCAGAACAAAACTGCTCTTGGTGAACAAATTGCAGATTATCTTCTAATTGCAAAATATTTTGAAAGAATAGGTGATCACGCAACAAATATTGCAGAGTGGGTAATCTTTGCAATGACTGGTGATTTAAAATAACTCTATAAAAGCTCATGCATTCTGCATGAGTTTTACAAACACTTAACACATTTTTCATTAAGTCTTAACACAAATCTTTTATATTAAATCTGTCATCTTAAAATCAAGGTGAATCGGAATCTTTTCTAGCATAGTTCTGAAAGGTTTTTCACCAAATCTAAATAATATGACGAGGATCTATATGAAAAAAATTTTATCAGTTGTTGCTGCCACAGTTCTGGCATGTAGTGCAGTTTCTGCACAGTCGTTTAAGCTTGTTAACACATTTGGTGGTGACAGCGTCAGTACAGGTGGTTCTGATTTATTTGTTTTTGAAAATCAGAAAGATGAAAATGGAAATTACAAAAATGAATTTTCAAATACTACAAGAGCAAGTAACAGACTGCAGCTTGATGCAAGCTCAAAAATGTTTGATGCTCGACTCAGAATGGAAATTGGTACAACAAAGTTAAATGGAAAGGACAGTACTGTTCGTTTTCGTGGATATGGTCGCTTTAAACCTGTTGATCAGTTTAACTTGATTGCAGGAAATGATTTATTCACAAAGGTACCTGTAAACGCAGGTTATCTTGTTGCAAGTGACGATTATCCGAAATATGCAAGGATTCTTCAGAATGGTTTTGGTGCAGTAAGTAACTGGGCATTTGGAGATGAAAAAAATGTGACTATGAATCTTGCAGCTGGTGTAAAAGGTGATGATGGATCTTTCTTAGATCCTGATAAGCTTGGTTTAGATTTTGGTTTTAACTTTGGAATTAAAGATATAATGACCGCAGGTGGTTCATTCCAGAATGTTACTGGAAACAAGTTTACTGCAAGTGCATTTGCCGGATTGTCAGCTGTTAAAAATCTTACACTAAATGCAGGTTATATCTATAACGCAACAGATACTGATTTTATCCCTTCTGTGTCGAAGAATGTAGTAAGCGTAACTGCTGGTTACAATTTTAAGGATATGGGGCTCTTAATAGGTGCTGATGCTGCATGTGGTTTGACAAATGAATATCTTGATGAAGGTGTAACAAAAAATTATCAGAATGATGGTAAAGATGTAATTCCATTTCAGACAAAGGTTCTCGTCACATACAATGTAAATGATTCACTCAGTGTTGGAGTAAAAGCTAAAGTTACTGCAATGCTTGGAAATGCTGATTCAGTAAAAACTGAAATCTATCCAAATGTAACATATGACCTTCCTAATAAATTTGGAAGCCTCACATCAGGTGTTCGTATTTCAACAGATAAAAACGGAATTTCAAAATTCGCAATTCCATTCAGCTGGAAATGTACACTTGCTGACATAAAAAAATAACTAGAGGAAATATTCAATGAAAAAAAATGTCGTCCTGCTTTTATTTTGGAATCAAAATCAATTCTCTAACAGATAAAGTGTTAATAGATAAGTTGGTTGAAACAAGTAAAGCTATGGATAATTTCAGTTGATCTTAAAAAAGCTGCCGGTTTTACGAAAATTGTTGATAATAAATCGATATCATAAAACCGGCAAAATCTGTGGGTATATGTTTTCGTGAATAATTAGTATAATTAAAGGTATGAAAAGTCCAAAAGAAATAAGCGTTGACCAGAAATTAATTGCTCTTACAACAGAAATTATAAAAATGACTGAGGAAAAAGATCAGCTTCCTCTTCTTGTAATAAAAGAATTGATTGAAGACCCTGAAATTGAAGCAGTTCAAAATTATGCAAACAATGTATCTATTGTAAGGCTTGGTTATAATGATCACGGTCCTGTTCACATGAGGACAGTATGCCGTAACGCACTTAAGATGATTAAAATTCTTCATCAGGGAGGAATTAAAACGTCTCTCGAAACGGAACAGGCAGGAAGTTTTTCTGATAGTGTAACGGCAGTGATTTTTGCAGGATTTTTCCACGACTTTGGAATGACAATCGGCCGTCAGGATCATGAGCTTTATTCAGGTATCTTAGCTCAACCTGTAATTGATCGCGTTCTTACAAAATTCCTTTCTGATAAATCAGATTTGAACAGGCGGGTAATAATCCGGTCGATGGCAATGGAAGGAATTTTGGGACACATGGGCACACGACGTATTCATTCAATAGAGGCTGGTTTAATTCTGATTGCTGATGGCTGCGATATGACAAAGGGCCGAGCACGCATTCCTATGGAACTTAACACAAAACCAAGTGTGGGCGACATTCACAAGTACTCTGCTAATTCAATTGAAAGCGTCAAAATCCATCAAGGGAATGAAAAGCCGATTCAGATTGAAGTCTTTATGAGCAGTGATGTTGGATTTTTCCAGATTGAAGAAGTTCTGATTCCAAAAATCAATTCATCTCCAGCAAAAGGTTTTGTTGAACTTTATGCTGGTGTTGAAGGTCAAGATATGAAAAAGTATCTGTAATAGTTTTTGAAGTAAGTTTATATAAACTTTAGCTTACCTGAACAATACTAAACGCACAGTCACCGGCCTTTTCGATTTTTCGAACAAGGTCAATGTAATTGAGTTCGATTTTAACATCACTGCCATTTTCAATTCGCTTGCGTGAAAGACGACGAAGAGTTTTTTTCTTGTCATCGATTTTCTGTTCTATAATTTCTGCATTAAGACGTTCTTCTGAAGAAATTCCAGTTGAAAGATAAATGCAAATCTGTTCGTAAAAAATTCGGACCATCTCAAGATAGTCAGAAATTTCTTTAGTGCGTTTAGGTTTTATGTCTTTGTCTGAGTCATCGTATGCAGAAAAAAATTTCCCTATAGTATGCATGATGGAACTGCATTCATCGCTAAGGTTTTCAAGATTATCAGTAATCTGTATTAGGCGAGCAAAATTGTTTCTATCTGTGGAATTTGCAGTGGGAAGTCTTGAACACTTCTGCAAAAATCCAGTGATAGCAATATTCATTTCGTCAACATAATTTTCGATAGCGTTAACTGTTTTATTTTCTTCTTCTATATTTTTTTCATTAGTAAGTGTATTTGTAATGCAATCAAACATTTCCATAACCTTGATTGACATTTTTGTAATTTCTTTTTGAATCTGGAAAGAATAAAGGTCAGCACTTACATGTGAGTAAGGAAGAATTGCAGGAAGTTTGTAATGTTCATTTTCTTCTGTTCTGTTATCTTTTATGATTTTTTTTGCAAGAGATGCAATCTGATCAACAAATGGTATAAAAATAAGAGTTGCGCAAAGATTAAAAATTGTATGAAGCATTGCAATGTGAGTTGTAATATTTTGTGAAGGAATTCCTGGTACAATTAAATCAACAAGTGCAAGAAAAGGTTTAAATACAAGCAGGGCAATTAAAGTTCCAGCTACATTAAATCCAACGTGAACAAGTGCAGTGCGTCGAGCATTTACTGATGCGCCAAAGCTGGACATTACCGCATCAATTGTAGAACCGATATTGCTTCCTAAAACAATAGCTGCAGAAAGTTCCCAACTGAGACTTCCGTCAGCAGCCATTGTAAGAACGATTGCCGTCATTGCAGATGAAGAATGAATAAGAGCAGTAACAAAAGCTCCGATAAACACACCAAGTAAAATTCCTGCAATTCCGATGGAATCAAATTTCTGAAGGAAAGCAACAGAAGAAGGGCTTAATGAAAGAGTATCTTTAAGAAGTCCAAGTCCCATAAAAAGCAGTGCAAATCCCATAAAGCAATCTGCAAAGTTATGAATTTTAAATTGCTTAAAATATTTAAGAATGAATCCCAGGCCAAAAAGTGGAATGGCAGCAGCAGAAATTGAAAATGAAAATCCAAAGAAGGAGACAATCCAGGCAGTAACTGTAGTACCGATATTTGCACCAAATATTACTCCGATAGCCTGTGTCAGAGTTAAAATCTCTGCATTTACAAAACTTACAACCATAACAGTTGTGGCACCAGAAGACTGGATAACAGCTGTGACCCCGATTCCGGTGAGGACTGCGGCAAATCTATTTCCGGTAATTTTACCAAGCATTTTCTGAAGATTGCTTCCGGCACCTTTTTGAATTCCATCTGAAAGCATATTCATGCCGAAAAGGAGAAGACAAAGTGAACCGATAAATCCAAATATCTGTCCTATAATGCTTAAAAACAAAGTTACCTCCTGCTGCCTCGAATATGCTGAAGCAATTATAAAGTAAACTTTTACAGAAATTTTGAAAATGAAGTTTATGTAAAATTTATGTAAAATTTATAATATAAATATCACTTTGAAAGTACTTCCGTCACCTTCTTTACTTTCAACGAGAACTGATGCATTGTGATATTTTGCTGCATGCTTTACGATGCTCAATCCAAGTCCTGTTCCGCCAAGTTCCCGGGAACGGCTTTTATCGATACGGTAGAAACGTTCAAAAATGCGTTCTTTTTCTCGTTCCGGAATACCGATGCCGTTGTCTTGAACTGTTAGTATGACATTGTGAGTCTCTGTAATTGTTTCGATTCTGATACTTACGATTCCCTTTTCATTATTATATTTAACAGCGTTATCGATGAGATTGTAGACCATTTCATAAATTACTGGTCTGACACCATTTATGAGGCCTGAATCGCCGGAAAGATTGAGACTTACATTTTTCTTTTCTGCTATAGGTGTTATGACTTCTATGGCTTCTCTTGTAATTTCGCGAAGGCTTAAAGGCTCTTTTTCAAGTGAGATTGATTTTTCATCAAGCTTTGAAAGTTTGATGATGTCATTTACGAGAGCAATCATTCTCTGGCTTTCTTCGTAAATCGTATCTGCAAAATCTTTTGTGGTTTTCTCGTCAGTTCCACCTTGTTTTAATATTTCTGCAAAACCAGAAATACTGGTAAGTGGAGTTTTCAGTTCATGGCTTACATTTGCAGTAAACTGCTGACGGAGTTCTTCTCTCTGGGATTTTTCAAAGTTTTCTTCTGCGATCCGTTTTGTAAATGGTTTAAGTTCCTCGTAAACATCTGAACTCTCAGGATTTTCAAGATTGATTTTGTTAAGAGGCTCAATAATTTTTTTAGAAAGAATACTTGCAGTGACTCCTGAAATAATCATTGCAATAACAAGCATTATAAGAAGAATCTGACTCATTCCGAGAACAAGAACTCCGACTGTATGCTGGTCACATGAGATACGCAATACATCACCGTTTTCAAGAAGCTTTGCAAAATACAAAGTCTTTTCAAGCATTGTAGAAGAGTAACGGCTTGAAGTACTCATTCCATCTTCCTTGGCCTTTAAAAATTCAGAACGAAGTGCATGGTTTTCCATGCCTGAGGCATCTACGGTATTGTCAAAATATACTGTTCCGTCTGTGTGTATAAGTGTGATTCTGTTCTGTGTCTTAAGTTCTGAAAGAACTGAAAGGTCTTCTGAATTTTCGGAAAGATTATAGCCTTCAAGAAGTGTACTTTCGGTTTTTAATTCCTCAAAAATCTTTTTTTCAAAATAACCATACATGTTGGTGATGAAAACGAGTGCACATAGAAAATAAACAAGAACTCCAACAGAAAAAGTTGAAAGGAAAATTTTAAAAGTTAAAGATTTATTTTTCATTTTAATTCACCTTGTATCCTACACCTCGGATTGTTTCGATTAGTTCACCTGCAGTTTCAAGTTTCTGGCGCAAAGTTTTTATATGAACATCAACGGTTCTGCTTTCAATGTCAGCATCAATTTTCCATACGGAATCAAGAAGCTGCTCACGGGTCATGACTTTACTGCGGTTCTGAATGAGAAGTACAAGTAGATCAAATTCCTTTACGGTCAAAAAAACCTGATGATCTTTTACATAAACTTCATGTTTTGTTATGTCTATCTTCAGGTCATTGACTTCTAGTATTTCTGAAACTTCCTCTGTCTTTTCATAGCGGCGGAGAACGGCTTTTATTCTTGAGACAAGTGCCATCATTCCGAAGGGCTTTGTAACATAATCATCTGCTCCTGCATCAAGTCCGGTTACTACATCAAATTCTGTATCCTTTGCAGTCAGCATGATTACAGGAATTGATTTCAACAAAGGTGATTGACGGATTTTCTTAAGAATGGAAATTCCGTCTTCTTCAGGAAGCATTATGTCCAGAAGCAAAAGTTCTGGTTTTGTGCTTTTAAGAGATGCCCAGAATTCAGAAGGCCGGTCAAAGCCTCTGCATTTATAATCATGACTCTGTAATGTGTAAACAATGAGCTTTCTGATATTTTCATCATCTTCTAGAATATAAATCATACATATATTAATAAATTAACAATAGAAAATTGCAATAACAAGAATGTAAAATTCAAGTAAAAAGTGTGTATATGGGGAAAAATCGGTGACTTAAAAATTCCTTTAAAAAGAATGGACAATTAGCCAAAATACCACTATTATAATTACTGTAATTATGTTAAGTATTATTATGTATTATATATAAATTTGAATAGTGGAAAAATCTGATGAATGGTGTAACTGACAGCTCGATCAATAATTTTCAGAACAGCTCTGCTGAAGGCTGGGCAAAAACTTATATTGCCATTGACCTGAAGAGTTTTTATGCAAGTGTGGAATGCGTAGAGCGAGGGCTTGATCCTCTGACAACCAATCTGGTTGTGGCTGATGCAAGCCGTACTGAAAAGACAATCTGCCTTGCGGTTACACCAAGTCTTAAAGCTTACGGCTTAAGTGGAAGGTCACGGCTTTTTGAAGTAGTTCAGAAAGCAAAAGAAGTTAAGAGACAGACTGGAAAAGATCTGAACTATATTACTGCAGTTCCACGGATGTCCCTTTACATCAAATATTCTGCGGATATATACGAGATTTACCTTAAATATTTTTCTCCTGAAGACATTCATGTTTATTCAATTGATGAAGTTTTTATCGATGTAACTTCTTACCTTAAATTATACAACACTGATGCCCGCACATTGTGCCAGACTGTAATTCATCATATTTTGAGGAATACCGGTATAACCGCTACCTGTGGTATTGCCCCAAATCTTTTTCTCTGCAAGGTCGCAATGGACATAGTTGCAAAACACAGCCCACCTGATAAATATGGTGTCCGCATTGCAGAGCTGGACGAAAAGGAATTTCGGCGTACTTTATGGAATCATCAGCCCCTTACAGATTTCTGGCGCATCGGACCGGGAACCCAGCGAAGACTGAATAAAAATTACATGTTTACTCTAGGTGATGTGGCCCGCCGTTCACTTACGCCACTGGGACTTCAAGAGCTTTATAAGACTTTCGGTATTGATGCAGAAATCCTCATTGATCATGCATGGGGATATGAACCTTGTACCATCAGGCATATAAAATCATATCATTCTCAGGCTCACAGTCTCAGCACTGGACAGGTTCTTCACAGGCCTTATGCTTACGAAGAAGCCAGGCTTATTGTAAAAGAGATGACTGAACGTCTGGTAATGGATATGACAGAAAAACAGATTGCCGCTGCAAGCTTTGGACTGTATATCGGTTATGATAATTCCTGCATTACAGATAATTATGAAGGGGAATACGATATAGATTATTATGGAAGGAAAATTCCCCGGCCTGCTCATGGCGGCGTTAACTTTGGTTTTGAGACAAACCTTATGTCAAAAATCATGGGTGGCATTCTTAAAATTTTTGACTGTATTGTAGACCCCCATCTTACAGTACGCAGAATCAACATCTGTGCCGCAAACATCATTCCTTTAAAAAATGTTCAGGCGACTTTATTTGATGATATCGAAGAAGATGAGCGTGAAAAAAAGATCCAGGCGGCCGTCCTTGGAATACAGAAACGGTATGGAAAGAACGCCATGTTGAAGGCCCATAGCTATCAGGAAGGTGCTACCACCCGTGAACGCAATGCACAGATTGGAGGCCACAAAGCATGAATGGCGCTGGAAATCGAAATTACGATGATATTATCAACACACAGTGGCCGCCTGCTGAGGGTAGACCAGAATGCATGAGGCTTGAAAACCGGGCAAAAATTTTCCTTCCATTTGCAGCACTGAAGGGTTTTGAAGACGAAGTTGAAGGAAGGCTTCGAGACGAAATTGCCAGAATGGATGAGAAGGCAGGAAAGATTCAGTTTGACGGTGCAGTAATGGATCAAATTTACTGGGATTAGCAAAATAACCTGTAGCTGCTTGGTCTGAATATGCTATAATACAAAGATATGGTAAACGGCTTTACGGTATTAAAAGAAGAAGAACTTGCTTACTTCAGAGGAAAAGGAATCTGGGTAAGACATGACAGAACTGGTTTAGAAATATTCAAGTTTGTAACTGATAAAATAAATAACTACTTTTGTTTTAATTTTAAAACACCAATTGAAGATGATAGGGGAATTGCCCACATTCTGGAACATTCTGTATTACACGGAAGCAGAAAATTTCCTGATTCAGAATTATTTTTTAAGCTTCAGCAGAAAAGTCCATGTAAGGATTTAAATGCAGCCACTTCAAAAACAAGTACATCGTTTTTTGCAGAAACATGCGTTCCAAAAGATTTCTACAATCTTCTGGATATAATGGGTGACAGTGTATTTTTTCCTCTTCTTACAGATGAAACTTTCATGCAGGAAGGCTGGAGAATAGAAAAGGATGAAAAGGGCAGTCTAAAAATCAACGGCGTTGTATTTAATGAGATGAACAACGATGATGAAAAAGCTGCTTTTGCCTACAGAAAGCTGAACAGAGATTTTCAGCCAGGATCGAATGAAAATAATATTCAGGGAGGAGACCCTCTTCATATTCCTGAATGTTCTGTAGAAGATATCCGTGAATTCCACAAAAAATATTATGTTCCAAAAAACTGTTTTTTGTTTCTCTTCGGTAATATTGATTTTGAGGAGCAGTTGAAATTCCTTGAAGAAAAACTGCTTTCAAAACTTCCTGCGGGAACAGAAAGAGCTTTGAACAATGACAATGTAATTCCTTTTAAAGAGCTTCAGGAATTTGAAATTTCTGTACCACATTACGGAACTTCAGAAGCCGCACTGGAACTTAGATTTTCTATTGAAGACGGTGACCGTGATGAAATAAATACTCGTGATGATTTTTTCAATCTGCTGTCTTATGTACTGACAGATGAACTAATTGCACCAAAGTATGGAACTTATGGTGATGTTGATACATTCGGAACATCAATGCACCGTGTTTTTACGATTACACTTTATGGTGTAGATCGAAAAGATATTCCTGATGCAAAAAAATATCTTATGTCATTATTTGAGAGAGTAGCAGAAAAGGGAATTGATTCGGAAACAGTGGAGTTTTTCTGTACAAACCAGGATTACAATTTCGAAGATAATGAATTTGATATTGTTCCAACTGCTCTTAACGATCCATGTTTTTCAGGGTGGAATGAAAGTTATGATCCTTTTGTAAACCTTGTTGATCCTGAAAGTTTCTGGATACGCGATAAGGAATTGTTTTCTAAGGCAGAAAATAATTTATTTGAAAATATGACAAAAAAATATTTCATCGATAATCCTCACAAGGCCTTTGTGGTAATGATTCCTGATGAAAACTATTTTCAAAATCTGGAAGAAATGCAGAACAAATACTTTGATGAAATTATCAGAAGTATTCCAGAAAGTAAAATAAATTATGACATTGAAAAATTTAATATGTATCAGAGGGAATGTTTAGAAGGAAAACATTCTCATAAATTTCCTGAAGTTAAGATTTCAGATCTGCCATTACCACAGGACGTTGGTCTTGCAGATGTTGAAAAAATAAAAACAGATAAAGGTGAAGTATTTATTTTCTCTTCAGTGCAGGAAATTATGAAAAAAACAAATTTTTCAATTTGTTTTCCTTTGGATGTTCTTTTACCTGAAGAACTGTTCCTCTTTATCGAAGGTCTTCCATTTTTCAAAAAACTGGGATTTGGTGATAATGACGTTAAAGATTCATTTCAGATTCTTTCGAATGAATCTGTTGATATTAATGAATATGGTTTAGATGCCGGAAATATTCCAGTATATAAAACAAGAAAAGAAATATTTGAAAACCGCTACTGGTTGAATATTTCATTTTCGATTTTCAACAGAAAAATTAAGGAAGGTCTTGCACTCATTGCTGAATATATTTTTAACAAAAACTTTAATGATGTAACTTATATTAATCAGTTTAAGCTTCAGTATTCGAATTATCTTCAGCAGATAAGAGGAGATAAAGCACCTCTTTACGGGGCTCATTATATACATGCTCAGTGTACTGATCGTCTTGAATTGCATGATTATCTTAACAGTCCGCAGATTCCATCTTATTACAAGCAAATGCAGAAGCTGGATATTGATGAACTGATTTCAAAAACTATTGATATTTACAGAAAGGTTATTTCTTCTGGTGCTGTATTCAATGTATTTGCTTCCAAGGAGCAGATTGAAAAATCAAAAGCTGCATTAATTGAGTTTATAAAATATGCAGGCTTTAATGAATTAAAACCTGCATTGAAATATGATGCTTGCTGGCTCAGAAAAGAAATGAAGCTTCCTGAAAAAATACAGGATGGTTTTGAGATAAACACAATCGTTACAAAAGAAGAAAATAATAGTTCAATAGCCATCTTCAATGCATCTCAGTATCCTTCAAAGGAATATGCTGCAGAAGATGCATTGATGCAATGGTTTTCAAATACAGTTTTGTATGAGCAGATAAGAAAATGTAATGGAGCATATGATGTAAGTGCAGGAGCTTATGCCTCTGATGGGACTGTAAGATTTCAGACTCAAAGAGATCCGGAACCGTTAAAATCAATTGAGCTTTATCAAAAGAGTTTAGAGCAGCTATCTCATAAAAAATTCATTCAGGAAGAATTGAATGATATTGTAATCAGAACATATGGTCTTGCAGTTTCTGATATTTCTCCAAAAGAAAGAGGAAGCTTGTGTTTCAGCAGATGCTTAAGTGCTCTGTTGCCAGAATATAGAAAACAACGTTTGCAGAATCTTCTTGACCTGACTGTTAAAGATCTTGAAGATGCGGCAAAGAGACTTTATGAATATTCAAAGAATATGAAAGCAATTGTGGTTACTAATGATGAAAGTAATTCTGCCGGGAATATTCTTACTAGGATTGAGTAATTTGCTAGACGAACAAGCATAAAATAAATTTCAATTATGCCTGTTCGTTTTTTTATAAATAGATATTAATAACCAAGTGTTTCACCAACAAGAATGACCTTGATTCTGTTAGGAACTCGGGACATTCTTGTTGTTACAAATTCGCAGCAGATGCTGTCTGTAAAACATTCGCCGCATTTACCTGTGGTAGCACAAGGTGTCTTACAATCAAGGCGGTTGCAGTTAGGTGGGGTTGCAATGTTACGGATGCGGCGATAACCGTCTTCTACAGTTGATACAACTTTATTCATTCCAGCAATTACTATTACATTATCAGGTCCGTAAATGAGATAACTTACACGGTTACCACGGCCGTCAATGTTTACAAGTTCACCATCCAAAGTAATTGCGTTTGTACTCATAAGGAAGAAATCTGCGTTTGTAAGTTTGCTCTTTAATTCTTTTTCTTCTTCAGGAGTTTTATAGTTTTCTCGGATAATAAGTTCGTGTCCTGCAGCAGTTACAGAATCCTTAAATCCATTTTCATCTAATGTCATTGATCCGCCGTATCCGACAGTCTTTTTTTCATTTCCTATAAGTTCAAGCATTTTTGCTTTTGCTTCTTCTACATTTTTACAGTAGTAACCTTCCATTTTGCGCATATTCAATTTTTTGATAATTGTTGCAGCCTGGTTTTTATAAAATGTTTCTTTTGGTGTTGCCATTTTTATTCCTCTATGGAATTATTATAGCAGACTTTGTTTCTAATTTAAAATTGTTTTTATATACTATTGATTTAGTTTTTTGAGGAAAATATGGAATACCAGTTTTCAAGAACTGCACTGACATTTGGAAAAGAGAATATGAATAAACTGGCTCAATCCAGGGTAATTGTTTTTGGAATTGGTGGAGTTGGAAGCTTTGTTGTTGAGGCACTTGTCCGTTCGGGAATTGGTGCTATTGATATTGTAGATGATGACAAAGTCTGCGTTTCTAATCTTAACCGTCAGTTGTATGCCCTGCATTCCACAATTGGCCAGTATAAAGTTGATGTGGCAGAACAACGTATTCATGATATTAATCCAGAGTGCAAGGTAACAAAATATAAATGTTTTTATCTTCCGGAAAATTCTTCTCAGTTTGATTTATCACAGTATGATTACATCGTTGACTGTATTGATACAGTTACCGCAAAGCTTGATCTTATATTAAAGGCAAAGAAATTAAAAAAGCCCATAATCAGTTCTATGGGAGCGGGCAATAAAGTCGATCCAGCACAATTTAAAGTTGCAGATATTTCCAGAACTTCAGTATGTCCTTTAGCTCGTGTCATGCGTAATGAACTAAAGAAGCGGGGAATCAAACGGTTAAAGTGTGTATTCTCAACAGAAAAAGCAATTGCACCAATTCCTGAAGAAGTTGAAAATTCCCTAAAAGAAAAGCCGCAAGGATTTTCAGATTCAGCAAGAAACGGTGTATCAAAAAAGCAGTCTCCAGGAAGCAACGCATTTACACCATCTGTTGCAGGGCTTTTGATTGCAGGAGAAGTCATTAAGGATCTTACACAATTTCATGTAACAGATCTGTTTAAAGAAAAATAAGGCTGTAATTGTAAAAATCGGAACTTAAATAAATTTCTATTTAAAAGTAATTTAAAATCATTTTTAATTTCATTATAATTTTTTTCATTGAGGTTTATATGAGTTCAAATTTTCCGTTAAATAAAGAGCAGCTTACAGATTTAGTTAAGAAATTTCCAACACCCTTTTATCTTTACGATGAAAAAGCAATCCGCGAAAACATGCAGAAATTTACAAAAGCATTCAGTATCTTTCCAGTGTTCAGAGAGCACTTTGCTGTAAAAGCATGTCCTAATCCATATCTTCTTAAAGTGCTTGCAGAAGAAGGTTGTGGTGCTGACTGTTCTTCACTTCCTGAACTTATGCTTTCAGAAATGGCAGGAATTAAAGGTAAGCATGTAATCTTTACTTCAAATGAAACTCCTGCTTCAGAATATCAGTATGCATTTGATAGAGGAAACATCATCAACCTTGATGATATTACTCATATTGAATATTTGAAAAAACATTTAGGTAAACTTCCTGATACTATCTGCTTCAGATATAATCCAGGTCCTGAAAAGCAGGGATGTAACTCCATTATCGGAAAACCTGAAGAAGCAAAATATGGTTTGACAAGACAGCAGATTTTTGAAGCTTACAAAATCTGTAAAGAAGAAGGTGTGCAGCATTTTGGTCTTCACACAATGGTCGCTTCAAACGAATTGAATCCTGCCTTCTTTGTTGATACAGCAAAGCTTCTTTTTGAACTTTGTACAGAAATCAAAGAAAAGTGTGGAGTAAGAATTGAGTTTGTTGATCTTGGTGGTGGTCTTGGAATTCCTTATAAACCAGATCAGAAAGCTGTTGACTATGATGTTGTTGCTCAGGGAATCAGAAAAGAGTACGACCGTGTTGTAGTTCCTGCAGGTCTTGATCCTCTTGAAATTTACTGGGAATGTGGTCGTCCAATTACAGGTCCTTATGGCTGGCTTGTTACAACTGCAATTCATCAGAAACATATTTACCGCGAATACATTGCTGTTGATTCATGTATGGCAGATCTTATGAGACCTGGTATGTATGGTTCTTATCATGAAGTTACTATTTCTGGAAAAGAGAATGAGCCTAAGACAGATGTTTATGATGTTGTGGGAAGCCTTTGCGAAAATTGTGATAAGTTTGCAGTTCAGCGTGAACTTCCTAAAATCGATATTGGTGACTTTGTAATCATCCACGATGCAGGAGCACATGGTCGGGCAATGGGATTTAACTATAATGGTAAACTTCGTTGTGGTGAAATTCTTATTCGTAACGACGGAAGCTTTAAAGAAATCCGTCGCAGAGAAACAATTGATGATCTGTTTGCAACACTTGATTTAAATGGCGTAAAAGATTTCAATTAATATCAGGAGTATTAAATGAAATCAAAGCGTGTATTAATGGGATTTGCGGCGTTACTTATTTTTCTTTTCCATTTTTATATACCTTTGAGTTCAGAAGGCAATATTTTTGCTTTTGCGTATCTTGGTGTAGATATCTTCTTTTTTGTCTCAGCATATTCGCTGGGAAAAAAAGAAGATATTAAATTTGTTCCTTTCATTAAGAATAGACTTCTTTCTGTTTACATTCCTTTTGTTATATTTGCACTGATTTCATTTTTTCACAAAGGCTGGAAAATTGAAAAGCTGTTGAAAGTTTTATGTGGCCTGGATTTTTTTGAAAAAAGTGGAGGAGCGTTCTTGTGGTATTTAATTGCGATTATGTTCCTTTACCTTTTAGTTCCATTTTTTTCATGGCTTAAAGGTAAAATAAAATCACTTGCTTTTCTGATTTTAAATCTGTTTTGGATTACAACAGCTTTTGTTCTGGAATATGCATTTAACTTTACAAATATCAATATTTTAATTCTAAGGCTTCCTGTTTTCTTTATCGGCTTTTTTTATGATGAAATAAAATCACTCTTGAAGATAAAATCAGTTGATCAGATGAATGTAAAGCAGAAGGTTATTTCAGCTTTAATAGATCTTTGTATCGTTGCAGTGGGGATAATTTTAATTCTGTGTTTCGGAACTAAAATCAAATTGAATAAACCAGTTACAGAACTTTATTACATATTTGCTGTTCCTGCTGTTATCGGTTTATTTGAATTGTTTAACCTTGCATGTTTAAACTGGAAATTTATTGTTCTTGAATTTTTAGGAAAGTTAACCTTAGAGGTTTATGCTTTTCAGATGATGTTTGGATATAATGTTGAAAGCTTTCTTTTAAAAAACCTAAAAAATTTAATTCAAATTAATCCATTAAGAAAAATTATAACATTTTTAGTTACTTTGCTATTTATTGTTTTAATAGCATTTATTTTTCATTTTTTGTATAATTGTGTAAAATCAATGTTTATGAAAACAAATAAACAGAAAGAGGTTATATAATGAAAAAAAATCATATTAAAGAAATTATTTTTGCCAGCATTTTTATGTGTATGTGTTTGATTAGTTGTGGTAATAAAAGCTCTTCTTCTTCAGATGCTAATACAATGGGCACTAAGCTTGCAGCAGTTTTCAAAAAAGAAATTACAAAAGAAACTGATATTGTAAAAGTTGCCGATGCAATTGCAGCTTCTTCTGCTTGTGATCTTGAATGTGTTGTTTCTGAAATAGAAGAAGGTTACCTTGCTGGATTTAGCTCTGATATTTCCGGATTTAATAAAGGTGTTACAATTATGCCTCTTATTGGAAGTATTCCTTTTGTAGCATATATATTTGAAGTAAATAATCCGGAAGAGTTTAAATCAGTACTTTTGGATAGTGCAGACCCACGATGGAATATTTGTACACAGGCAGATGAAACTGTATGTGATATTTCTGGAAAGTATGTTTTCTTTACAATGTGTCCAGGTAATGATGAATAACTAAAAATGTAGAAAGCTCTATCAGTTAAAACTGCTTTAAATTTCCTGCAGTAATAGAGCTTTCCAGTGAAGTGAAAAGTAAAGTCTGAAGGTAATCTAAAAATTTTGCTTTATCGAGTTCCTTGTTATATTTTATGTACCAGGCAATCTGGTTTGATACCATTGAAGTGAAATTGAATGTCAAAAAATTCCTGAAATCTTCAGAAATGATAAAACCTTTTTCCTGGCAGATAAAATCAATTGTATGGGCAAGAAATGTCTTTAGATCCCGTTCATATATGTTCTTCAACTCCTGTTCCCCAAGGGATTCAAAAGCTGTCTGACATAGAGTCAGATTATTGTCTATGTATGACATAATGAAAATCAAGGCTTGCGAAACCTGTGCATTTGCTGCTTGAAAAGAATCAATTATATTTTTAATTTCCTGTTCATAAGTCCAGTACAAAAGTCCGTACATATTTTCAAAATGGTAATAAAAAGTGTTTCTGTTGATTCCGCAGGTTGAAATAATGTCTCCAACTGTTATTTTTGAGAAAGCCTTTGTTCCAACTTCTTTTTTTAGTGCGTTGGCCATTTTTATCTTTGTTTCAGAGGAATGCAAATCCGGTGTCATTCTTATATTATCTTTTAATTGAATATTTTTGTCTATTTCGTATTAGACAATTAATAAAAATTGTCTATTGAACTAAAAACCAAGAATTATTAATTTTGAAATATGAAAATTTCCAGAAAAAAAATAATAGTAATCAGTTCATCTATTGCAGTATTTATTCTTCTTATTTTACTTGTTTCTCTTAAGAAGAAACCTTCAGATAAATCAGAGACTTTGCCGGCTGTTGTTATTCAAAAGCCGGTAAGACAGAATCTTGATGAATCAATTACTATAACTGGTTATGTTGAAGCTAAAACGATGATCCCCGTAGTTCCTTTTGTAAACGGCACAATTATGGAATATCCTGCGAAGGCTGGTGATTTTGTAACAAAAGACACTGTTCTTGCAAAAATTGATGATCAGCCATTCAGACAGACTATGCTTCAGGCTCAGGCAGCTTATCTTGCTTCAAGAAGTACTTTTGACAGAGTAAGCAGTTTGTATAGAGCAGGGGCAGCTACTCAGCAGAACTATGATACTGCAAAAGCTCAGTTCGATGCTTCAAAAGCTCAGTATGATCTTGCAAACCTCCAGGTTAATTATACAATTGTAAAAGCTCCTGTGGATGGAACAATTTTAGTTGCTAATCAGGCAGTTGGAAGTATCGGCAATACTGGAACCCCAATTGCTATTCTTGCAGATCTTACAAATCAAGTTGTTCGCCTGAAAGTACCAGAAAAATATTTTGATCTTTTTTCTCTTGAACGTGCAAATCTTAAAGTTAAAGTTATTCGTCCTGCAGAAAAAAATATGTATGAGGATGCAGAGACTTCTGCAACAATTGAAAATATCGCTCCTTACGTTTCTCCTGAAAGTAAAAACTTTGAAGTTGTATGTAAACTTGATGAACCTGGTGAACGTTTCAGACCGGGAATGTTCGTAAAAGTTTCTGTTACTTACAGAACTCTTGAAGATGTTCCTGTATTACCTATTAAAACTAAAAAGCTTGATGGAAGCTTCTATCTATATAATCCTGAATCAGAAACAGTACAGTACGTTATGCCTGAAGAAACTCCTTCTGATGGTGACTTTTTTATTGTAGATGAAAAATATTCTGATTCTTATTTTGTAATTGATGGTCAGAACTTTGTATTTGATGGACAGAAGGTTAGACTTTACGAAGATGTTCTGGAGGAATATTAGTGAAGGTTTCTGAATTTTCAGTAAAGCATCCGGTTGTAATTACAATTTTCCTCATTGTTCTTGCTGTATTTGGATTTTATTCTGTTGCAGGAATGTCTACAGAATTTATGGTTGATATTACAATGCCTCAGGCAATTGTAATGACTGTTTATCCAGGTGCAAGTGCTGAAGATGTAGAACAGGAAGTTACCAAAATTCTTGAGGAAGATTTTGTTACCCTCCCACATTTTAAGAGAGTAGACAGTCAGTCTTATAATTCCCTCAGCTGGGTTACAGTAACATATGCCGATGGTTATGATGCTTACGATCAGCTTGTTGAATTACGAAATCGAATTTCAATGCTTAAGTCAAAACTGCCTGATGGGATTCAGGGAGAACCAAGAGCGCTGGTTGGTGGTATGTCCATGCTGCCGATTGTTGCTTTTTCTGTTGAAGCCGGGCAGGATGCTGGTCGTGTAACTGATTATATTAAGAATGAATTGACACCAAGGCTTACTCAGATTGATGGTGTTTCAGAAATTAAAATCGAAGGCGGTAAAGAACTTCAGGTTGATGTAAAACTTGATATTGATGAATTGAGTTCAAAAGGAATCTCGGTTGCAACGGTCTATCAGGTTTTAAACTATGGAAATGTTTCATTGCCATTAGGAAACGCAACTTATGAAAACCGTCAGATCCAGGTTCGTTACTCAGGTGGTTTTAATTCAATAGAGGATATTGAAAGTCTTCCTGTTGGTTTAGCAGATGGTAACAATATTATTCAGTTGAAGGATGTTGGTAAAGTTTCTTTATGTTATCCAGAAGAAAGTTACTATGTTACTGATGGTACTAATCCTTTGACAATTGTAAGTGTCACAAAAAGAAATGATGGTGATACTGTAAAAATTGTAAAGAAAGTAAAAAAGGTTCTTGCACAAATTGAAAAAGAAACAAATGGTGCTGTTCATTTTCATATTATTTCAGATGATAGCCGTCAGGTTTATGCTTCACTTAGAACTGTAATTACTTCTGGTGTAATGGGAATTATTTTTGCAGTTCTTGTAATTTTCCTCTTTCTTGCGGACTGGCGGGCAACTCTTACAATTTCACTTTCTATACCGCTTTGTATTCTGTTTATTTTGATTGGTCTTAAAATCTGTGGAATCAGTCTGAATCTTATGAGTCTTTCTGGACTTGTAATTTCTTTGGGTATGGTTGTTGATGGATCTTCTGTAATGCTTGATCAGATATACAGATATTATCGTCAACGCAATCCTAAAACAGGAAAACTTATATACACTGTTAATCAGTCAATTTATAAAGGCTGGGATGAAGTTGCAGCTTCAATTCTTGCAAGTGCTGCAACAACAATTGTCTGCTTTATTCCTATTGCATTACTTACGGGATTGATCGGAAAGATTCTTCATGCGGTTGCTCTTACAATTATTATGGCAATCTTTGCATCGTTCCTTGTTGCAGTTGTAGTCGTTCCTTATCTTCTGAAACTTATTTTAAAAGATAGTGGGCCTGAAATAAGAACTAAGCCAAGAAAGTTTGATCAGTTCATGGATAAAGTTGAAAACGGGTATAGAAAGATTTTAAATCTTGCTTTGAAGAACAGAATCTTTATTGTTGTTGCCGCTGTTTTACTTCTTATTTTTTCTGGTTTCATCGCTCTCAAACTTGGTATTGCATTTATTCCTTCTACAGACTCTGGTGACTGGTATCTGGCTGCAGATTTACCTGTTGGAACTTCACTTGAGGAAACTAATGCAAAAATGCAGCAAGCTGAAAAGCTTCTTTATAAATATGTTCCTGAAATTGATAACGTAGTCTTCTATGTCGGTCAGAGTTATACAAAAGGTATCGTATCTCAGTCCACACCTGAAAGTGCATACGCTCATATTGTTCTTGTACCTGTAAAAAACAGAAAACGTAATGTTCATGAAATCATGCTGCAAATGCAGGAAATCTGGTCCGCTGTAATTCCTGACAGTAAAATTACTGTTGCAAATGGTGGTTTTGATAAACTTGTAAGTTATGTATCTGGCGGTGGTGGCTACGGTCTGACTTTGATCTCTGAAGATATGGATACTCTTTATAAAACAGCCAGTGATCTCCGTGATTTTTTATCAACAGATCCTGATGTTGTAACGGCTCGTCTCGATACTGATTTTGATACCAGTACAATGGTTATTAATATGAGCCAGGAATATTTAAGTTCCCTGGGAATTACAAGCTACGAAGCGGGTATTACTTCTGCGATTCTTTTCAGAGGAATGGATGCCGGTCGATACAAGGATGTTAAAACTGGTGACCGCTACAATATTCATTTAAGTTCAAATATTGCTGATGGTAATATTACAACTGATACAATTTCCAATGTACATATTGTTACAACTAAAGGTCAGAATGTTTCATTTGCAAATCTTTCTGATATTAAGGTTGAAAAATCTATTTCGCAGATCAACCATTCTGATCGTGCAAAAACAATTACAGTTTCTGCAACACTTGTTAGTGAAAATACTTCAGGTGTTTCATCTCGTGTAAATCAGTATCTTGCAAGTCATCCACTTCCAAATGGGGTAAATTCAAAGTCTGGTGGTATTATGGCTTTGATTGGTGATATGGTTGCTCCAATGGCTACTGCCATCGTTATCGCAATATTCCTTGTATATATTGTAATGGCTCTTCAGTTTGAAAAATTAAAGCAACCGCTTCTTATTATGATGACAATTCCATTCTGCTTTATTGGTGTTGTTCTTGGCCTTTTAATTTTTGGTTCTACATTGAATCTTCTATCATTGCTTGGCCTTGTATCTCTAGCTGGTATTGTTGTTAATAATGGTATTATTCTTGTTGATTATATAAATCAGTTGAGAATCAGTAGACGCCTTGAGATTGCAAAGAAGCGTGGTAAAAAAGATAGAGATGGTGAATACCAGATTGAACTTTCAGCACAGGAAGAAAACGAACTTCTTTATGGGTGCGTAGCTGATGGAGCTGCGAGTCGTATTAAACCAATTCTGATTACCACACTTACAACTTTACTCGGAGATATTCCTATGGCTATAGCTCATGGTGAGGGCGCTGAACTTTATGCGCCAATGGGACAGGCAATTGTTGGCGGATTGATTACATCGACTTTGATTACATTGATTTTAATCCCGGTTTTATATTATATGACAGAAAAGAAAAAGGAGACTAAATAAATGAAAAAGCGATTTTTGTATGCAGCAGTTATCTTTAGTTTTATTTTTTGTGTAACAGGCTGTTTCTCTGTTTTTAGTGGTGGAACAGGTGGCCTGATTGTAGATTCAGAATCAACTTCAACTCCAAAGACTGGTATTGCAAATGTGGATGTTTATGCATACACAAGTGCAGGCGACAGAAACAGTGATTTTGACAGATGGCAGGAAGGAACTGTCTTTACACCTCATGCTTCTTATTATGGACATACAACAACTGGAAATAATGGAAACTTTACAATCAGCAAAATTGTATGGAAATCCGGAACACCTAATTTTGGAAAAGATGCTGATTACACTGACATTTACTTTATTTTCTATCATGAAAATTATGGTATTAAAAAAGGTGCAACTGTAATTGTTTCTGATAGTACAACTGCTACAGTTTATGCTGAACTGACAAAAGTCAGAAAAGTCACAGATTTAACTCTCAATCTGCAGGATGTTGCTACAGGTGCAAATACAAACGAAACAATTTATGTTGAAGTAGCAGTTCCTCAGACTACAGATTCTATAACTGATGCTGAACCAAAAATTTACAAGGCAGATATTACAGGCTCTGGTGTTATTTCTGTAAGTTATCCTCGCTGGCAGAATGCTTCTGATAAAGAAAATGGAATAGAAACCAAACCTGATGTTGTTATTACATACAGACAGAACGCTGATGTAATAACATGGCAGGGATGTTATAACGGAAACAGTGCATCAAGTGATTATAGCTTTAATGTAAATGATAAAAACGAAACTGTTGTCAATAAAACCATCAATGGAAAATCTTATAGTGTTACCTTGTATGGTAAAAAGACAAAATTCAATGTTCCTTCTTTCAGTGGACAATGGGGATTAAAAAATGGTGTTACATTAAATCTCCTGCGTTCTGCCAATGGTTCATCTTACACTATCGATTGTGGAAGTGTAGAAACAGAGGCATTAACACTTGGAACTAATGGAACTCAGAAAAATGGTTGTTTCAGTAATTTAGGACTTGGAAAATACTGGTTCGATTATTCATATACTGATAAAACCAGCAAAGGATATTATAGAATTACTGATGGAAATTCATCAATTGATAGAGAAGTTCCAACAGACAGAGCGGCTGTTACAATCCAGAAAGATTAATATATGAAAATAAAAAACGTATTATTTAATGCTATCATATTAATCCTCACTTCTAATGCCTTTTCATATGATCTGGAAACTTTAAAGGCTGCCATGTCACAGAATAATCCGGAGCTGTTGACTTTACAGGAAGAATATAAAAGAAGTGAACTGGATGTAAAAGATGCATATGGCAGTTTAGGACCAACAGTTGATCTTCAGCTTTCAGGAACTTACATGGTTAATCCTCCGATTGATGCTGTTTATGTCAATGTCGATGATATAGTTAATTCAGTACAATGGCCTTCAGTGTATCAGCCTGCATCAACCGGTCAGTATGTAAAGGTTTATGATGGAATGGAAAATACATTGTATGGAATTCAATTTTCCCTGATTCAACCATTATTCACATGGGGAAAACTTGCAAATGCCATTGCATTGTATAAACAGTTATCTCAAATAAAATTAACTCAACTTGAATTAAAAAAGCAGCAGCTTGAAACAGAACTGGAAACAAGACTTATCAGTTTAAAATATCTTCAGCGGATTAATGATATTTTAGATGAAGAAAAAACTTATATTGATCGTCTTATTGAAGTCAGTGAAATAGCAGAAAAAGCAGGAATGCTTTTGCACCAGGAAGTAGTTGATGCCCGCATTCAGGGAAAAGAACTGGAACTTGCACAAGTTGATGTAAAAGAACAGATAACAAATCAGTTACTTGAACTTCAACGATCTACCGGCATTGAAGATTTGACTTTAGAAAATCTTGATTTTGAAATTGATGAAGAACAGATTCAAAGTATAATTCATCAGGATAAAAATAAAGTTGAAGAAGAAATTCTTAATGGAAAACAGCTTTCAATTAAACTTGTAACTCAATTTAAAGAAATGAATGGTACAGCAGAGAAAATTGCAAAGGGTGCTGTTTATTGGAAGCCTGATGTTGCACTTAAGTTGACTGGTGGATATGGAGGACCTAGATTTCCGTTGTTTGAACCAAACTGGAATCGTAAAGATGATTATTCACTTAATATTTCTATTGGAATAAAAACAACATTATGGGATGGCGGAAAAAAACTTCGAGATGTCAGCCGCAGAATAAGTGAAACTAAAACAGCAGATATAAAACAGATTGATGTTCGCTCAACAATCAGAAAAACATTAAATGAACAATGGAATCAGGCAGAAGTATGTCTGATAAAAATAGAATATCAGCTTCTTAAAATTGAAGCTTCAGATTCTAAAATCAAGCAAAAAGAAATGGTGTTTGAAACTGGATATGGAAGTGAATCTGATGTGCTTTCTGCAAAAATTGAGCGATGCAATCAGATGATTGAAAAAGAAAAACAGGCTCTGGCTTGTGCCACAGCCTGTTTGACAATTAATTATCTTTGTAAATAATTAATCTTCAATTATTGTTTCAAGTGCCAGCTTTATCATATTGTTGAATGTGAGCTGTCGCTCTTCTGCAGTTGATTCTTCACCAGTTACGATATGATTTGAAGCTGTGAAAATTGAGAGAGCCTTTCTCTTGTATTGAGAAGCAAGTGTGAAAAGTTCTGCACTTTCCATTTCAATTCCTATTGCTCCCCATTCCTTCCACATGCGCCATGTTTCATTTTTGTCATAAAACAGATCGCTTGAAACAACAGGTCCAACTTTGGCATCTATTCCAAGTTCTTTGGATTTATTGAAAGCTGTATAAAGCATTCCAAAATCTGGAACAGGCGCGTAGTGAAAGTTTCCGAACCTTTGATTAATAAGTGAAGAATCAGAAAATGCAGCGTTGGCAATAATAGTATCACGGACTTTGATATCATCTTGAATCGCACCGATAGTTCCTACACGGATAATTTTCTTTACATTGTAGAACTGATACAATTCGTTTACATAAATGGATAGCGAAGGCATTCCCATTCCAGAACCTTGTACGGAAACTTTTTTACCTTTATATGTTCCTGTAAAACCATACATTCCTCGAACTTCGTTGTAGCATACAGGATTTTCGAGAAAGTTTTCTGCAATATATTTTGCTCTTAATGGATCACCTGGCAGTAAAACGCCTTCTGCAATTGCGCCCTCTGGGGCATTAATGTGTGTACTCATATTTTTATTATAGCATAATTTTAAAAGAGAGGGGGAATTTTCATGCACCGGAATTATGTTGTTATTTCATAATATAGAAAATTCCTCCTTTATACTGTAATATTAAAAACACTTACAAGGGAATAAACAAATGAAACTGGCGTTGGAAAAATTCGAGTACATAATCAAAAAATCCCGCCGCACTACTATCAGCGTCCAGATTACTCCCGACCAGAAACTCCTGGTCAAAGCTCCTGCATATACAAGCATCAAAGAGGTAGAAGAGTTTCTTCGCGAAAAACGAGACTGGATTATTAAACAGATCAACCGCACAAAGGTAACATCCCAGCAGGCGGCTCAAATGGGAATCCTGTCAGATAAAGAAATTCGAAAACTGAAACGGGATGCAAAAAAAATAATACCGGAAAGAGTAGAATATTACGCAAAACTTTCTGGTATTACCTACAACAGAATCTTTATACGCTTACAAAAATCAAGATGGGGAAGTTGTTCCATCGAAGGAAATTTAAACTTCAATGCATTGCTTGCATTAATGCCTTTGGAAGTATTGGACAGTGTAGTCGTTCATGAACTTTGTCATCGCCGTCACATGGATCATTCAAAAGCTTTTTACGACGAAGTTTTGAAAATATTTCCTGATTATAAGAAGTGGGATAAGTGGTTAAAACAGAATGGGGCTGCTTATCAGTTAAGAGTAGGGGAATAGTTTGTTAATGACAAAAAAGGAGCGCTTCAAATTGAAGTGCACTCCTTTTTTTGCTGAAATATGATTATTTTATTTATAATCTAGAAACAGAACTATAAGCGGAGCACTTCGGTATCTTGACGGCACCAGGGATTTGCCGTATATTAAAATAAAGAGAGCGTTCAGTTCATTGGTCGTCTCTCTAGTGTTATGTTTAATAAACCGCCAGAGTGGCTAGACTTTGGCGGTTATTTTTTTACTTTCTTGAGTTTAGGTAAGAAAGCACTGCTATAACAGTTGCGATCACTGTGGTTACGCAGGTAACCAGTGCAATAATCAAATCTGCCATAAGCACGCCTCCCAAAATATTTATTGAGAGCCAACCGCCGAACTGAACGCCCGATATTTATATATTATACATTATTACGGTATATTTTGTATAGTTATCTTACAATTACATCATTGAACTTGATTTAACAGAATAGTTAAGGAAAAAGTTCAAATTCCATAATAACATTTACCCAAAAAAAAGGAGTGCTTCAAATTGAAGTACGCTCCTTTTTTTGAATGCTTCTATTATTATTTCTGTTCAGATGGTTTTTTCTGAGCTTCTGCTACAGCTTTTGCCATCTTAGCTTTTGCTTTTTCAATATCATTGATCATGAGTGTTGGCTGTCCTGTTGCATCCAATGCATCACGCCAGAGTGAACCAGTAGGATCAACTGCATTGCGGTGTGCTGTAACAGCTTTGATTGGAAGGTGTACGAACTTGTCGTGAACAAGACCGATTACACATTTTGTCTTTCCTGCCATAGCTGCGTGAACTGCGTTGTTACCAAGACGTTCACAGTAGATGGAGTCAGCAGCAGTTGTTACTGATGCGCGAACCTGATATGAAGGATCGATATATTTAAGGTTGATTTCGATGTTCTTTGCTTTGAAATATTTTTCAATTTCTGTTTTAAGGAATACTCCGATATCAGCAAGTTTTTTATTTCCTGATGCGTCTGTTGCACCTGTAGATGTAAGAAGATCCTGTCCAGCACCTTCTGATACTACGATTACGGCGTGTCCGCGTTTTGCAAGACGGCGTTCCAGGCATGCAAGGAATCCTTTGTCGCCTTCCATTTCAAATGGAACTTCAGGGATCAAACAGAAGTTTGTTTCGTGTGATGCAAGAGCTGCTTCAGTAGCGATGAAGCCTGCTTCACGTCCCATAAGCTTTACAAGACCGATACCATTAATCTGGCTTGCAGCTTCCATGTGAACGGCTGCAACAGCTTCTTTAGCACGCTGAACAGCTGTTTCAAAACCGAATGAGCGGTCGATGAACATAAGGTCGTTATCTACAGTCTTTGGAACACCAACAACTGCACATTTAAGACCACGTTTTTCTACTTCACAAGCGATGTCGTAAGAACCACGCTGAGTTCCATCACCACCAATGATGAAAAGCATATTGATTCCGTCGCGTTCGAGACAGTCAACGATTTCTTCTACCCGCTGTCCGCCACCACGGCTTGTTCCAAGGTAAGTACCACCAATCTTGTGGATTTCGTCAATCAAGTAGCGGTCAAGTTCGATTGGTTCATAGCCTTCTTCTGCAAAGAATCCGTGATAACCAAAGCGGTAACCTTTAACTGTTTTAACACCGTAACGTGTGTTGAGACAGCGAACGATTGCACGGATTACATCATTCAAACCAGGACAAAGTCCACCACAAGTACAGATTCCTGCCTTTGCATGTGTTGGATCAAAATAGATCTTTTCACGAGGTCCTGCTTTCTGCATAAGGTTTGATGAATCAAGGACGATAGGTTTTGAAGTATCAAAAACATTTACCTGATTGATTACATAAGAATCATCACTTACATATCTGGCTGTCATGTCGCCAGGAATTGTTGAAAGTTTAATAGGAGATGCAATTGTGCAAGGTCCTAAAGTGTCGATTGTAAAATCTAATTTGTCGTTTCCCATAGAAAACTCCTGATTTATTTAATAGCGAAGAACGCTTGGAATAGTCCATCAATAAGAATATAGAGTTATGAGGTTTTATTCAATACTTTAAATAGAACTTTTATTGAATAGTATAATTGAAGTTTTTAAGCATAGTGCTCGTGCACTCAACTTATAAACTTCGTGATTCATCTTTAACCCAATGATATATAATAGTGATTCAATAACGATTATTGTTGACCGTTCCCACAAATTTTAATAATTTATTCTATATAAATATAAAAATTGGAGGGCTTTGTTTATGAAGTCAAATTTCAAATCTGCACTTATCATTGCTGCAGCTTTTTTTGTTTCTCTTTTCGGTTTAACAAGTTGTAACTATAACGGAATGGTTGAACTTGATGAGGCTGTTACAAGCCAGTGGGCTCAAGTTCAGAATCAGTACCAGCGCCGTTATGATTTAATTCCTAATCTTGTAAATACAGTTAAAGGTTATGCTAAGCACGAAGCTGAAGTACTTGAACAGGTTACTCAGGCTCGTTCAAATGCTGGTGGAGTAGTTAATGTAGATGATTCTATACTTCAGGATCCAGAAGCTTTTGAAAGATATCAGAAAGTGCAGGATGAATTAGGGGCAAGCCTTCAGCGTCTTCTTGTAGTTACAGAAAATTATCCTGAACTTAAAGCAGATAAAAACTTTCTTGCACTTCAGGACGAACTTGCAGGAACAGAAAATAGAATTGCAGTAGAACGCAAACGTTATAATGATCTTGTAAAAAAATTCAATGCAACTATCCGTAAGTTCCCAAATAATTTGTGGGCAAATAAATTCGGTTTTGAAAAGCGTGAATATTTTGCAGCAGAATCTCAGGCTCAGTCTGCACCAAAGGTTGAATTTTAATGAACACAAAAACTGTAATTAGACAGCTTAATCTTACAAAAGAAGGATTTGAAAAGATCCAGCAAAGTGTGAAAAAAGCAGAAAGTAAAACTTCTGGTGAAATTGCAATTTGTGTTACAGCTGAAAGTTCTGATTATTCAATGTGGGAATTTCTTGCAGCCTTTTTTGCAAGCGGTATCTGCTTTGGTATTATGATTCCTTTTGCATCCAGAATAAATGTTCTGCTTGAAAATAATTTGTGGGTAAACAAAATCTGGTATCTTCCACTGATATATGGTGCTGCCGTATTAGTTACCTTTGTTATTTTCTTCTGGCTTTTCAATATTCCTTTTTTGGATCGTATCATAATTCCAGAAGGATATAAGAGCAAAAAAGTTTCTAAAAAGGCATTTTGTGCATTTGCTGAAACAGGTGTGTACTGTACTGAAAAGCATAATGGCATTTTAATTTATGTTTCATATCTTGAACGTCAGGTTCGCATAATTGCAGATAAAGGAATTTCTGATTTTATTTCTGATGACATGTGGCAGCTTATTGCAGACAGTCTTGTTGCAGAACTAAAAAAAGGAAACGGTGTTGATGGTTTCTGTGATGCAGTTGAAAAATGTGGTGATCTTTTGAGTGAGCATTTTCCATTTGAAAAAGATGATGTTAATGAACTTCCTGATGGTCTTTTGATTCTTGAAGACTAAGTGAGGAACAGATTATGAAAATAAAAAAATTATTTATTGCATTATGTGCAGCCGTTATTTCAACAGCAGTTTCGTTTGCACGCTCCGTTCCTTCTTTAATCGGACCTGTTGTTGATGCTGCAAATCTTCTTTCAGCCGGGCAGGAAGAAGCTCTTGATGCGGAGCTTCGTTCAATTTACGAGAATGATGGGCCTCAGATTGCTGTGTTGACAATCAAAAGTCTTGAAGGCGAAGAGCTTGAAGACTTTTCGATGAAGGTTTGTGAAAACTGGAAGCTGGGTTCTGCTGATAGGGAGGATGGTGTTCTTCTTTTAGTTTCACTTGATGAAAAAAAAATCCGTATTGAAGTTGGTTATGGTCTTGAAGGAATTTTGACTGATACAAAATGCGGTCTTATTATCAGAAACATTATGGCTCCAGAATTTCAGGCAGGAAGATACGGTGACGGAATTGTTAAAGCTGTAAGAACAATTGAAAATCTTGCAGGTTATGCACCTGAAGGCGCTGAGGATTTTGATCTTGAAATTCCAGAAAAAGACAGTGATAAACTTACAACAAAACAGAAAATTATTATGTTTCTCATAATATTATTCTTTATTTCAGGAAGCCTTTCTCAGAAAGTTTCATGGCTTAGATGGCTTCCATGGGCATTCTTATTCAGGAACTTAGGTCGTGGTGGCGGTGGTGGAAGTCACCATGGCGGCGGAGGCTATCACGGAGGCGGTGGTTACCATGGCGGTGGCGGCGGCTTTGGTGGTGGCGGTGCCTCTGGCGGCTGGTAAACTTTTTTCCCCTTTTTTATTGTCTGTAAATGTGCCTGTAATAGATGTTATGCTGGAGGTAAGTAGAATTACTGTTTCTTTAGCTATTTTTCCTCGTTGAAACATTCAAAAAACTTCTATATAATAGGTGTATTATGGATTTATTGAAAAAGCTCGAACAGTGCGAAGCACGTTTTAAAGAAGTCAGCGAACTTGTACAGTCTCCTGACTTAGTAAAAGATCAGAAAAAATACAAAGATACAATGCGTGAACACGGATATCTTTCTGGTGTCTGTGAACTTTATGATGAATATAAAAAGGTTCTTTCAGGAATTGAAGATGCAAAAATTTTGATTACTGAAGAAGATGACGTTGATATGAAAGAAATGGCTCGTGAAGAGCTTCACCAGCTTGAAGAACGTCTGCCACAGCTTGAAGAAGAAATCAAATTAAAACTTATTCCACCAGATCCTCTTGATGAAAAGAACATTATTCTCGAAATCAGATCTGCAGCAGGTGGAGACGAAGCTTCACTTTTTGTTCGTGACCTTTGGGAAATGTACTGTCACCTTGCTGAACGCAAAGGCTGGAAGACAGAAACAATGGAAGCTCAGGAAACAGAAGTCGGCGGCTTCAACAAAATCGTAACTAACATCTCAGGTAAATTCGTATACGGAACTCTCCGCTGGGAATCTGGTGTTCACCGCGTTCAGCGTGTTCCTCAGACAGAATCACAGGGGCGTCTTCAGACTTCAACTGCAACAGTTGCAGTTTTACCAGAAGCTGATGAAGTTGATATTCAGATTAACCCTAACGATGTACGCGTTGATGTAATGCGTGCTGGTGGTCCTGGAGGTCAGTGTGTAAATACAACTGACTCAGCTGTCCGTCTTACACATATTCCTACAGGTCTTGTTGTAATTCAGCAGGATCAGAAATCTCAGATCAAGAATAAAGAAAAAGCATGGCAGGTTCTTCGCGCCCGTCTTTTCGATCTTGAACAGAGCAAAAAAGATGCTGAACGTTCTGCTGCCAGAAAAAGCATGGTTGGTAACGGAGACCGTTCAGAAAAAATCAGAACATATAACTATCCACAGGACCGCGTAACCGATCACCGCATCAACTACAGTGCTCACAACCTTCCTAGTTTCATGATGGGAAATATGGACGATATGATTAATGCTCTCAACGTTTATGCAAAAGAAGAACAGTTAAAAGCTGATATCACAGAAATGGGAGCTCAGTAAATTCCCTTTTCTATAATTTAAGTTTCAAAAGAGAGTTATAAAAGAATAATGGTTAACAGCAAGGTCGTACTTATTGTCGATGAAGACAAAATAAACCGCAACGTTCTCGCAAAAATTCTGCAGGATGAATATACAATCATTCTTGCAGGAACTGGAAAAGAAGCGATTAAGATCTTAAAGACAAATTTTAAACGTATTGCTGCAATTATTATCGATCTTGAAATGAATACAATGGATGGCTATAAGCTTCTTAAAGACATCCATGAAACTTCCGATTATTCGAAAATTCCTATTATTGCATCTAACAATCTTGGCTCAGAGGAACAGGAAGAGCAGGCGTTGATGCTTGGTGCTCATGACTTTATTGTAAAACCATATAATGCAAAAATAATCAAACACCGACTTGCTAATACAATAGAGTTGATGGATGCAGTAAAAGTTGTAAACCAAGTTATCAAAGATGATTTGACACCACTTCACAATAAACAGTATTTTATGACTGAAACCCGTGAAGTTTTTCTTGAACGCTCTGATGAAGAATTTGATATCATTTGTCTTGATATTGACCAGTTTAAAATGGTTAATGATTCCTACGGAATGGCAACAGGAGATAAGATTCTTTATAAGTTGGGTGAACTGATTGGAGAAACTTTTGGCGAAGATTCTGTCTGTGCCAGATTTACTGCAGATAAATTTTTTATTACACTTCCTCATCAGACAGCATCTTATTCTGGAATGATTGAGGTTCTTACCAATTCTGTAAACAAATATGTTTCAAATATTGGTGTGAAAATCAAAATTAAAATCTGTTGTGGTGTTTACCACATTCATGATAAGGCAATTGCAATTGCTGCAATGTGTGACCGTGCCGAACTTGCTACAGAAAATATTAAAGGTAAATACGGACAGGTTGTTGCATTCTATGAAGACGAAATTCGTCAGCAGATGCACAATAATCTTGCAATTACCAACATGATGGAATTTGCTCTGAAAAATAATGAGTTTCAGGTATTCTATCAGCCTAAATATGAACTTTCATCAGAATGTGTTGCAGGAGCAGAAGCGCTTGTCCGCTGGATGAATTACGAACTTGGTTTTATGTCGCCAGGTGCTTTCATTCCTCTTTTTGAGCGAAACGGCTTTATTACTCAGCTTGACATGTTTATATGGGAATCTGTCTGTAAAGATATGAGGGAATGGCTCGATCGTGGAAATAGACCATTTGCTGTATCTATGAATGTTTCCCGTGCAGATATTTTTAATCCTAATCTTACAAAAATTCTTGTTGATTTAAGTGATAAATATAAACTTGATAGAAAATATCTTCATCTTGAAATTACAGAAAGTGCATATACTGATAACCCGGAACAGATTATTAAAATTGTAACACAGCTTCGTGCAAAGGGCTTTCCAATTGAAATGGATGACTTTGGTTCTGGTTATTCTTCACTTAATATGCTTGCAGAAATTCCTATCGATGTTCTTAAACTTGATATGGGATTTGTCCGCAACGAACTAGAAAAGCCTAGTGGTAAGGGAATTCTCGGCTTTGTAATCAGTCTTGCAAAATGGCTTAACCTGGCAGTTGTTGCAGAGGGGGTTGAGACAGATGAGCAGATTCGCATTCTAAGTGCAATGGAATGCAACTATGTTCAGGGCTTTTATTATGCAGAGCCATTAACAAAAGATGCCTTCTTTAAACTTATGGGAGAAGGAAATGTAAAGGAAATGTACCTTACCAGCTCCAGAGTTACATCTATCGAGCGTAATCAGGTATTAGTAACAAAAGCCATTGGTGACCGCAAAGGTACAATGCTTGTTGTTGACGATATTGAAATCAGCAGAAAAATCATTATTGATATGTTTCAGCAGGATTACGATATTGCAGAAGCTGTTGATGGACACCAGGCTTGGGAATATATTCAGTCTCATTCCAATGAAATTTCAGTAATCATGATGGACCTTCTTATGCCTGTCATGGATGGTTACCAGCTTCTTAAAATGATACGCCAGAATGAAAGTACAAAAGATATTCCGGTTGTAGTTACTTCTCTTGGTGATGAATCTTCTGAGGAAAGGGCACTGGCAATCGGTGCCAATGACTTTGTATCTAAGCCATATAATGTGACAGTATTAAAACATCGTGTACGCAATGTTCTTATCAATGCAAAAGCACTTAAAATTGAACGGGACCATCTTGAAAATAAAGAAGCTCTTGAAATTGAGCTTGCACTTAATAAAGATGCGCTTACAGGCTTATATACAAGAAAGGTTATTGAGTCTCGCGTAAATGATTTTTATGCAAATAATCCGGAAGGTAATGCTATCTTCCTTATGCTGGATCTTGATAACTTTAAAGAAGTAAATGATACATATGGACACATAAAAGGTGATGAAACATTAAAGCATGTTGCCGATGTTTTAAAAGCTTCATTTAGGATTGAAGATACAATCTGTAGAATGGGTGGTGATGAATTCTGTGTGTTCATGCCTAAATCTATGGAAATATCAGCACTTGAAGCAAAGTTAAATTCCCTTTGTGAAAATCTTTGCTTCAAGGTTGAAACGATTACTATTACCTGTTCAATTGGAGCATGTATATCTCCATCATATGCTCAGGATTATCAGACATTGTATAACAATGCAGATATGGCATTGCTTTCAAGTAAGCGTTATGGAAAAAATCAGTTCCAGATTTATAATGGACAGTCTGTTCTTCCTTCATTTGTTTTCTATCGCAATGTAGACTGGCTGTTGGATGAATTTGCTGATTCCGTGTTTGTAACGGCACTTGATACATATGAAGTTCTTTACATGAATAAGAATGCATGTGAGTTGCTGAATGTAGAAAAACGAAAATGTATGGGTAGAAAATGCTATGAGGTTTTTCATAATGAAAAAGAACCTTGCTGGCATTGTCCAAAAAAGACAGAGCTTTCTTCAGAAAAGTTTCTGGAAACTCCACTTGTATTAAATGGACAGAGTTATATTACCAGATCAAAAATAATCAGCTGGAGTGGTGTGCCTGCCCGTGTTCAGTATATTACACATGAACTGCCTGGTTTTTTAAAACCAATTGTTGAATCAGATGACAATACAAGACCTGAAGAATAACGCAGTACAGTCTTTTACAGAATCAGGATCTACCACTCCATTTCTCGATGCCGACTGTCTTTTACAATTTCTCTTTAATAAAGATAAAACCTGGATACTGCTTCATCGGAATGAAAATGTAGCACCAGAACTTGAAGCTGATTTTGCCAAGCTTGTTCAAAAAAGAAAGACTGGATTACCGGTTGCATATATAACAGGAAAAAAAGAATTTTACGGCATTGAATATTATGTAACACCGGATGTTTTAATTCCAAAGCCTGATACAGAAATTTTAGTTGAAAAGGCAGTTGAAAAAATCAGTGCCTGCAGAAAAGAATCAGTAAAAATAATTGATGTATGTTCCGGAAGCGGTTGTGTTGGCCTTTCAACTTTGAAGGAACTTGAAAATAATGCTGGTGCTGACAGATTTCATCTTACAATGACGGATTTGAGCAAAAATGCACTTCTGGTAACAGAAAAAAATGCCCGTAATATTTTTGATGAAACTTTTATTAAAAAGCATATGGATTTTCTAAACGGCGATCTGCTTTGCGGAAAAACAGGTTTTGATTTTATACTTTCAAATCCGCCCTATGTTCCTCACAGTGAAGTTGAAGAACTTCTGCTGGATGGAAGAAATGAACCACGGCTTGCACTTGACGGTGATACTGATACTGCAGTAAGTAAAGAACTGATGTCAGATGACGGGCTTCCAATAATAAGACGTCTTGTTCCAATGGCCTACAAAGCTTTGAATCCTAGAGGCACTTTCATTATGGAAAGCGGTGAATACCAGACAGAAACTGTAAGGCAGCTTTTTTGTGATGCCGGTTTTATAAATGTCATTTCAGAAAAAGATTTATCTGGAATGGAACGAATTACTATTGGAGAAAAACAATGATTCAGCTAGTTGCATTTTTAGGAAATTACGGAAGAGAATACGAAAAGACAAGACACAACACTGCATGGCAGTTTGCAGACAGTCTACCATTTTATTCAAGATTGAATTTTAGTACAAAGTTTCAGGGACAGATTGCAAGTCTTGATTATTCTGATTTTGTAAACCTTGCCTCAAACGCATATCCTGAACTTTCAAAAAACGGTGAAGGTCCGAATATTCCAAAGAATGCGCCTACAAAAATATTTTTCTTAAAACCAGAAACTTACATGAACCTTTCAGGACAGAGTATCGGCGAGGTTTGCAATTTCTACAAAATCAAACCTGAAGAAGTTTTAGTTGTTCACGATGAACTTGAAATGAATCCTGGATTTTTCAGCCTTAAATTTTCAGGGGGCCTTGCAGGGCATAACGGACTTCGCTCTACAAAAGCAGTTTTAAATACACCTGATTTTTTCAGACTCCGTTTTGGAATCGGTAAGCCTGCCAATGTAAATATCGCAGATTATGTTTTAAGTAATTTTTCAAAAGACGAAGCAATTACAATGAGTCTTGTTTACGAAAAGGCAGGCTTATGCCTTGCAAAAACTTTGCTTGCCTCAGATCCTTCAAGACTTACACAACAGTGGGGTAAAGTAAATGTCAATGCCTGATTTTGATTTAGTTCTCAAAGGGGAATTTAACACAGCCGAAAAGGCTTTTAACAGATTATATAATGTTGTAAAAATACTTCGCTGTCCAGAAGGCTGTCCATGGGATAAAGAACAGACACCTCTTTCTATGCGCCGTGATCTGATCGAAGAAACTTTTGAAGCCATTGATGCAATCACACAAGAAGATCCCTTTCATGCAAAAGAAGAACTTGGCGATGTAATGCTGAATGCTACAATGATAAGCTACATGTATGAGCAGAAAGGCGATTTTTCTGTTGCAGAAGTTCTTAACGAGCTTGCAGAAAAATTGATCCGTCGTCATCCTCATGTATTTCCTGAAAGTGAAGGAAGTGTGTGTGCTAACACTCCAGTCAAAAACGGGGAACAGGTTTTAAACCAGTGGGACCGTATTAAAGAAAATCTTGAAGGAAGAAAAACTGAATGCATTTTAGATGAAGTTCCACAGGGATTTCCGCCATTGCTAAAGGCATATAAGATGCAGAAAAAAGCAGCTAAGAAAGGCTTTGACTGGGACAATGTTGAAGATGTAAAGGCAAAAATTACAGAAGAGCTTGCAGAGGTAGAAGAAGCCCGCCTGAAGGTAAATGAACTTCTTAAAAATCAGGATGTTCACGTTTTTGAAATGAAATCATCAAAGGAAGCTGATGAGGCTCAGAAGGAACTTGAAGGTGAAATCGGAGATCTTCTTTTTGCCGTTGTAAATTATGCACGCCATCTTGGAGTTGATCCGGAAACAGCCCTTAATGCTACAAATACAAAATTTCATAAACGGTTCAGCTATGTTCAGAAAAAAATGGAAGAAAATGAAATTCCTATGATCCAGGAAAATCTTTCAAAAATGGATGAATTCTGGAACGAAGCAAAGACAAGCAAGAATTAAAATATTATTGTTGTTTTGACCTAAATTTGTTATATTAATATCATGAATAAAATTTATTTAGATGAAGAAAAAGAGGACACAAAAAAGATAGCAACTCCAGATGCACTTGCTGAAAAATTCCTCAAAACACGGCAGATTCTTCTTTCTGGAGAAATCAACAAGGAGCTTGCTGAAAAATTTAACAAGCAGCTTCTTCTTCTTGAAGCAGACAGCAATAAACCTGTTTATGTTTATATTGATTCTCCTGGCGGTGATGTTACTGCGGGATTTGCAATTTACGATATGATTCGTTTTGTAAAATGCCCTGTTGTTTTAATCGGAAATGGACTTATTGCTAGTGCAGCAGCTTTGATTCTTCTTGCTGTTCCACAGAATATGCGCGTTGGACTTCCTAACAGCGAATATCTCATTCATCAGCCATTGTCTGGAATGCGCGGAACTGCAACTGACATTCAGATTCACACTGCAAATGTTAAAAAGACAAAAGCAAAAATTAATAAAATAATTTCTGAAGCAACTGGAAAAGATTTGAAGAAGGTTGAAGCAGATACTGACCGCGATTATTGGCTTGATGCTGATGAAGCTCTTGAATATGGACTTATCAGTAAAATTATTTCTAATCGCGACGAACTGAAAAAAATAAAATAAGCGTTATGGTTTTTGAACTGACCGATGAACTTGTAGATTCTATAATCTCAGCTTTGGAAAATCAGGAACAGCAGTTTGCTGTTGATGCCAGTTCAGGAAGGCTTGTTGAAATAAAAGATATTGAGTGTGATGAAGATTCTTTTTATATGATTCCTACATGGAGCTCTGCAGACGGGTTTAATTTAATGGAACAGTTTGTAAACAGTCTTCATTCACCAATGGCCAGAAACGATTTATTAACTGTACTTCGTTCTGGCAGGGGGGTATTCAGAGGATTTAAAGATGTATTAAAGTCTTATCCTGAGGTTGAAAAAAAGTGGCATTATTTCAAAAATAAACAACTTATTAATTATGTAAACCAATGGTATAATTCATTACGCGAAACATGGGGTCTTGAAAAATTAGATTGCGAGATAGAAGAAACTGAAGATCTTCTCCGCGATGATTTTACTTTTTTACCGTATGACTATTCATGTGACAGCGAAGAGATTTTTGAAGGTTTAGATTTAGTTGCAAAAGAGTACAGTGCAGAATATCATTCTGAAGTAGGATTGGCTTTAGCAGATTTATGGAAGGCTGAACCAGAAGTTGAATTTGGAAAAAACGCTTATGGTTTTGTTTGCCGGTCTTATTCTAAAGAATTTACAGGTTGTGCAATTTTTGCGCCATGTCTAAAGAATGCACCAAATACTGTTTTACTCACCAGTTTTTTTGTGCAGAAAAAATATCGCGGTTTGGGGATTGGGAGAGAACTTTTCGAGCTGGCATTAGCCGAGCTGAAGAACCGCCATTTTAAGTGGGTACTTATTGCAAACACAATTATTCCGGAATCCATTACACCTTTATTGTTGCGTTCAGGGTTTAAACCTATTGGATCAGGATACATTGCAGAATTGTTTGCCAATTAATTTTTTTAGAGGTAATTATTATGTCATTTAGAAAAGAAAACGAAATTGATATGGATCAGCTTGCAGCGTTTTTGAAGGATGCAGTTGAAAAAGTAAAAACACAGGAAAATCCTGATTTATTAAATGATATTAAAAAAGTGTACAAGAAGAATGTTCCTTTTACATTGAGAAGCTATGTTGCAGCATATCTTACAAAGCAGTGTGGAACACACTTCAGACCAAGAAGAGAATTTTATAACGACCGTAAAAATCGTGACTATCGCAAAGACAACCAGAAGGTTGATTTTAAGCAGAACAAATCTGTTGAAGAAACAACATCAGAAAACACAGAATCACGCACACCACATCCAAGAGTACAGATTGATGAAGCACTTGCAACAACAATCTTCGTAGGAATCGGTCGTAACCGTCGTGTATATCCTCGCGACCTCGTAGGACTTTTGATCAGCGTTGCAGGTCTTGAAAGAGACAGAATCGGAGATATCCGTGTTCTTGCAAATTATTCATTTGTTCAGCTTTTTACAGAAGATTCTGATAAAGCAATTAATGCCCTTAACGGTTACGAATATCGTGGTCGTAAACTTTCAGTAAGCTACTCACGCCAGAAAGGTGATGATATTGCTGATGGTGAAGAAACAATTCCTTCAAATGTAGATTCTGGTTATATCGACGCTGCAGATCAGATGGCAAAAGAAGATGCAGAAGCTTACGCAGCTGCAGAACGTGCTGCAAAAAACGAAGGCTTTTCAGTACCTTCAAGCTCATCTGATTCAAACTATTTAGTTTAATTTTGCGGTTAATTTATAAATGGAATTAACACTTAAAAATACTGGGATTCTGCGAGTTAACACATGGATTGTTCCACTTACAGAATCTACAGTATTTATTGTAGATCCTGCATGCTGTAAACTCTCTGGAGATGCTGATGTTTTAATCAGCTATCTTGATAAGAAAGGTTTAACTCCTCTAGGTATTTTTTTAACCCACGGACACTTCGACCATATAATGGGATTAAAGGTTTTAAAGGAACGATGGCCTGATATTGCAATTGCAATTCATAAAAATGACCAGCAGTGTATCGGTTCTAATTCTTTAATCAGACAAAGACAGTTCCTTGCTGCAATGGGTGCAGAAGATTATGATCTGCTTGATGCAGTTTCAAATCTTCCTGAGGCAAGCTTCATTCTTGAAGATGGAAATACTCTGGATAAAGCTGTTGTTGACTGTGATGAAACTGTTAAATCAGCACTTTCTCAATGGAAGGTTATCCATACTCCTGGACACACATCAGGATGTGTCTGTTTCTATAACGAAAAAGAAAAGATTCTTTTATGTGGAGATACAATTTTTTACGGCTCTTATGGTCGCACAGATTTGTATGATGGTGATGAAGCTTTGATTAAAAAAAGCATCGTGAAAGTTATGGAAACATTGTCTGATGATGTAAAAATTTATCCGGGCCATGACCGTTTTGGTTTTACTCTTAAAGATTACAAACTTTTCTTTTAATTATTAAAAATCAGATCAGCTGGATTTTACCAGCGTCGTAAAGCAGGTGAGAAAGGAACAAATTTAAAGCCTTCTGATAGTGAAACTTTGATTTCATAGAAGGTGCATTCAGGTCTTTTTGAGCCTGCTGTTTTAATTACAGCAAATGATGGTGGAAGACCCTGCCTTGGTAAAGAACAACTTCCAGGATTAATGAATGTAAAACCTGACTGTTCAGAAATATCGGCAATATGACTGTGTCCGTAAAAAACAAGACTTGCGCCGGTTTCTTTTGCATGATTTTCAAGGCCAGCAGTTCCATAGTATACACCAAACATATGACCGTGAGTAACTAGTATATTTGTACCGGCCGCATTAAAATTAACGGCAGCAGGCACTTTGATTTCTGAATAAATATCATAAGCTTTGTTCACAATCAGTTTCATAGTACTTTCGTCACCATTACCGTGAACAAGTGCCACAACTGGAGGAATAAAGTCTTCATTAAGGATTTTGTTTAAATCTTCGATCCCATCGCCGCAAAATACAAGAGCATCCGCTTTTGGACCAAATTCCTTAAGAATTGTTTTTAATATTTCTGGTCTACCGTGAGAATCTGAAACTGCAAGAATAACTGCACTTTCTTTATTTGACAGCTCGCTGATTTTTTCATCACTTCCAAGCAAATAAAGTTTGTGCTGATTAAGTGTATTCATTCCTTAAAAATTACTTTGATGAAAATGAAGCGTCTTCAATAATAAAGTGGTTGATAGACGAAAGTCCTGTTTCAGGATCAATATAACGTTTGATTTTATATTCATCACCTGCAATGTTAGTTACATGGCCAAGAAGTTTTGCATCACTCTTTAATGGCTTTTTAGTAAGAAGCATGTAATCAATTGCATTGTCAAGAATTGGCTGAATATCAATTGTTTTGACCAGTTGAGCATCTGATGCATCATTTTCTTCTTTTTCCATGTCTTCAATTTTATCAGACTGATCAACAGCTCTATCCATTACAAAATCACTGGTTGCTTCAATGGCAAGAATATCGTCCTGAGGAAACAATGTATAAATCGGATAAGGTTTTACACCTTGAACTTCTTCACTGTCATCTTTATTTGCTGCTACAGGTTCTTCAATAAGCATTTTTTCTTTTAATTGAGAAAGGGTATTACTTGTGTATTCCGGAGCCCCCACAGTAATTACACCACAAACTTTTACATCATCAAGATAATTAACAAGCTTTGAGATACGGCCAGTATTTCCAACTTTAAAATCGTCAGGATAAACATAAGGAATAATAAGACCAGAATTTTCTGTACCATCAGAGAGACCGTAATATTCTTCAAGGTGTGCAACCTCGGCTTTTATAAATTCCTCTGAGTTATAACCATAACCAAAAACAACGCAGATTTTTTCTGCAGTAGGTTCCCAGTGAGGACGTTTTTCTTCTTTTACAGTTATATTTTCATCAGAAGATTTTTTTTCTGTATTTGTTTTGTTTCCGCAAGAGATAAGAAGAAGTGCAGTCATTGAAACTGCTGCCATAATTTTAAATAATTTATTATTGATAATTTTCATACTATTATAATACAAAATTCTTTCGTAATTGAAAAGGCATTAAAAAATCAATATACTAACTCTGTTATGCCTGGCTTTTATGATTATTTTGATGTAGTTGTTGTAGGTGCAGGACACGCTGGAGTTGAAGCATGTCTTGCCTGTGCCCGTATGGGACTTAAAACATTAGTTGTTACTCAGTCTATTGATGCAATTGGACGTATGAGCTGTAATCCTTCAATTGGCGGTATTGCAAAAGGTAATATTGTCCGCGAAGTTGATGCATTAGGTGGTGAAATGGGAAAACTCATCGACCACTCAATGATTCAGTTCCGCTTGTTAAATAGAAGCCGCGGTCCTGCAGTTCAGGCTCCTCGTTCCCAGGCAGATAAATTAGTGTACGCAAGTCTTGCCCGAAAGACACTTGAAAGCACACCTAACCTTTCAACCTTAATGGATACAGTTGTTGATATTTTGACAACTGACTCAGATACAGATCTTCCTCCAAACACAGACAGTTCAGCAGATGTTGGAACAATTCCAGGTGAAGTTCGCGAAGGAAAAATTGCAGGTGCAGAAAAAGTTAATCTTCATAAAAACGGTAAGCGACAGAAGGTAGTAGGAATTGTTACAGAGCGTGGAAGAATTATTCCATGTCGCGCAGTAGTTCTTACAACAGGAACATTCTTAGGCGGAAGAATTTTTATCGGTGAATATGATGCACCTTGTGGCCGTATCGGTGAAAATGCAGCATTCGGTCTTACACAGAATCTTCACAGACTTGGTTTTACAACAGGCCGTCTTAAGACAGGAACACCACCTCGCATTTTAAAAGAATCGGTTGACTTTAGCGTGCTTGAACAGCAGGCAGGAGATGAAGATGTAATTCCATTCAGCTTTGATACAGAAAAAGTTGAACGACCTATGGTGCTGTGCCACATTGTTTATACTAATGAAAATACACATGAGATAATCAGAAAAAATATCGGACGCTCTCCATTGTATTCAGGAAAAATTTCTGGAATCGGGCCACGCTATTGTCCAAGTATCGAAGACAAGGTAATGCGCTTTGCAGAACGAGACCGTCATCAGATTTTTGTTGAACCTGAAGGACTTGGAACATCAGAAATTTATTTAAACGGCTTTTCTTCATCACTTCCTGAAAGCGTGCAGGATGAATTTTTAAGAACAATGACAGGTTTTGAAAAGGCAGTTGTATCACGCCCAGGCTATGCAGTTGAATACGATTATGTAGAACCTACACAGCTTTATAATTCCCTTGAGACAAAGCGCGTTGCAGGTCTTTTTAATGCCGGTCAGATTAACGGAACATCAGGTTACGAAGAAGCTGCAGGGCAGGGAATGATTGCAGGAATCAATGCTGGTTTGTATAGCCGCGAGCATATTAAATTCTGCGGACCATTGTGTCCTTCTGATGAGGATATCGAGATGAGACCTGCATCGATGGAAAGTGGTGCTTTCTGTCCAAAGCCAGTTTATTCAGAGGAAGAACTTAAAATCAACTGGGAATGTTCAGAACGACAGGCAAAAGAATTAAGTGCACGATTGCAGAAAATTCAGGAATCACAGGGCTTTAATAATTTTCATAAAATCCCTGAATACAAACCGCTTGTTCTCGGCCGTGACGAAGCATACATAGGCGTTCTTATTGATGACCTTGTAACACTTGGAACAAAAGAACCATACCGTATGTTTACAGCCCGGGCTGAATACAGACTAAAACTCAGATACGATACAGCAGACCGCCGACTTACAGGCAAGGCTTATGAAATCGGACTTAAAACAGAAAAGCAGTTTCTTGCAATGCAGGAAAAATACCGCATGCTAGATGAAATAGTTGCATTGCTCGATAAAAAGCCTCATGCAGAAAATCCTGGATATCCAGAAAAAATCTGGGAAGAAGCAAAAATCGATTACAAGTATAAATACTACATCGAAAAACAGGACAAGCGTGTAGAAAAAATGCACCGTATGGAGAACTTTAGAATTCCAGCTGATTTTGATTACGGAGCAATTCCTTCTTTGTCTGCAGAATCTCGTGGTAAGCTTGAAGCGGTTCGTCCTGCAACATTAGGACAGGCAAGCCGCATCAGTGGAATCCGTAACAGTGACATTATGCTTTTGATGGTATATTTAAGATAAAATGAAATTTAATAAGCGTGACAGGGTAATACAAAATTCCAGTAAAACAAATTCTCAGTTTGAAAAAATGACTAAGACACCTGTCCAAAAGCTTATTGTACAACTTGCAGTGCCTTCAATAATTTCAATGCTCGTAACTACCGTTTACAATCTGGTTGATACAGCATTTGTAGGAACATTGGGAAATAGCGCAAGTGGTGCAATTGGAATCGTGTTTGGCTTTATGTCGATTCTACAGGCTATCGGATTTTTATTCGGCCAGGGATCAGGCAGCGTAATTTCAAGACTTCTTGGGCAGAGAAAAACTTCAGAGGCAACAGAATATGCTTCCACAGGATTTTTTCTTGCCTTCTTTATTGCTGCGATTGTTTCTGTATTATCATTTATCTTTCTTGATGACATTATTTTATTTTTAGGAAGTACAGATACAATTGCACCTTATGCAAAAATCTATATCGGCTATATACTTAGCACTGCACCATTTCAGGTTGTCAGCTTTACAATGAATAATATTCTCCGTTATGAAGGTAAAGCATTTTACGGAATGATAGGGCTTTTCAGCGGCGCAATAATAAATATTGCAGGGGATGCAATATTTATGTTTGGAATGAATATGGGAATAAAAGGTGCAGGTCTTTCAACAGCCATTTCTCAATTCTTAAGCTTTGTGTTTTTATTAATTCCTTTTCTAACTGGAAAGACTCAGACAAAATTATCAATCATAAATTTCAAAGTAAATAAAATAATGATTGATATTTTTACAACAGGAGCCCCAAGCCTTATTCGTCAGGGAATTAACAGTGTTTCTACAATTCTTTTAAACTTTGTTTCAAAACCATATGGCGATGAAGCTATTGCTGCAATGAGTATTGTTTCAAGAATCTTTTTCTTTGTTGTATCAATTGCAATTGGTGTAGGACAGGGCTTTCAGCCTGTAAGCGGCTTTAATTACGGAGCAAAAAAATTTGGACGACTTCGTAAAGCTTATGGATTTACAATTTTACTTTCAACAATTTTGGTTACAATATTTGGAATTATAATTTTCATTCTTGCACCTCAGCTTGTAAAACTTTTCCGTGATGATGATGAGGTAATTAAAATTGCGGTTTTTGCATTAAGGTTTCAATGTGCAGGAATTATTTTCTTACCGTATTGTATGACCTCAGAAATGATGCTGCAGACAACAGGACAGAAAATTCAGGCATCATTTTTGTCAGCCTGCAGAAGCGGTCTTGTATTGATTCCATTGCTTATAATTTTAGTTCACTTTTTTGGTCTCTTAGGAATTCAGACAGCACAGGGATGTGCATTCGTTTTGACCACTATTCCTACAGCAATAATGGCAATTTCATTTTTCAATAAAACTCCAAAGATTGATGAATAGTTTTTCCAGGCTATTCCTTGATTATATTATAGCACTTAAGTTGCTCGAGATAATGCAGAAAGTTTTGATAAAATTCTTAAATGATGTGAATTTTATCAAAATGGATGGTATGTATCTAATGGAGAGTAAAAGAGGTGAAGAATGAAATCATGGAATGAGTTAACAATTACTGATGATTTTATATTCTGTAAAGTAATGCAGAATGAGGTCTTGTGTAAGCAAATGGTGGAAGTATTATTGAATATTAAAATCGATAAACTTCAATATATTGAGCCACAACATTCAATT
>JAHAZA010000039.1 GCA_018385415.1 Treponema sp.
CTAATAATGTCATTTATTGTACTTAAATCAAAATTTTTTGTTTCATCATTTAAATTTGTAGGAACTGCAATTATATAAAAATCCTGATTGTCAGGCCAAGTTGATTTGTTATATGAATAAGCTTTAATTGACAATAGCTTCTTTTTATTAATTAATGATATTTCATCTTGAGCAATTATATTTGTTAATATTTCATTATTGTTGATTTTATCAATTTTGTTATCATCAATTTCAATTATGTTTATTTGATTATCTTTTGCAAATAAACATGCTAATGAATAACCAACATAACCTGCTCCAAAAATTGTTATTTTCATAGGGCAATTACTTCTCTGATAACTTAGTAATATCACCTTGTTTTATTATTAAAGCCATATATTTCTCAATTTATAAAACATCATCCTCTTGAGCTTCAACTTGTTTATGATTGACGAATTCATAATCTAATAGAAGAATACCATTTTCATAATCAGCATTTGATACCCATAATCGAATATAGGTTAAATCATCTTTTATGACTTTTTGTCCTTGTTTGGGATACCATTCAGCATATAAATCTCTTGCCCCATCTGATAATGCATTAAACCAATACTTGTCTTGATCCCAAATTGTATTACTATCAGTAATACCATCAAAAATTGAGCCTTTTCCATATGTATTTTCTATACGTGGTTCAAAAGAATAAAATGCATTCTGCAGTTCTTTTCCGTAATTATTTGTATGAATTTTATCGGAAATTGCACGGATATGATATAAACCATAATCTTCACTTATCCATGCAATATAAGTTGTAAATGTTGAGTGACTTTTAGAAGGAATTATAAAATAACGATCATCCTGTGCAATTCTTTTAGGAATTTCACCATTGCAGGCTTCTGTTACTTCTTCCAATGTCATACCATTAGAAAGACCAAATGGTCCTGCATAAAGGAATGAAGAAAATAATAATAATCCCAAAATAAGTACAGCAATTTTTTTCATGTTATGCTCCTCATCTATTAATTATAGCACATTTTTTATTAAAGTTATTTAAACTTTATTTTATTTTATCAAAAAGTATGAAGCTTATTATGGGTTTCAAAACTTCCCTTTTTACCAACATATTGACAAAGTAGGTAATTCATTTAAAATAAAAGAATGACTTATACTACTTTAAATATGCCTCAGGCTGGAGACACTGTTCTTGTAGGAATGAGCGGTGGCGTTGATTCTACATTAACTGCCCTTATGCTAAAAGAAAAAGGATGCCGAGTAATCGGTGTTACAATGTCTATCTGGGACGGAAAAATTCCTGAAATAAAAACTGATAAGCCTATAAAAGAAGCCTGCTACGGACCTGGCGAAGAAGAAAATATTGAAGAATGTAAGAAGTTCTGCAGCTCTCATGATATTGAATATTACGTTATTGATGCAAAGGAATCATACCAGAAAATGGTACTTGAGTATTTTAAAAGTGAATATCGAAACGGCCGCACTCCAAATCCATGTATCATGTGTAACCGAAATATTAAATTTGGTGCTATGCTTGAAGGAATTTCGAAGCTTGGCATTAAGTTTGATTATTTCTGCACTGGTCATTATGCTAAGATTGTTCAGCCAGATGAAGGCCTTTTTGGAACTGAAAAGCGCCCTGTCATGATTTCTGGTGCAACAGATGTTACTAAAGATCAGACTTATTTTTTGTATCGTATTCCTTCAAAGGTTTTAGAAAAAGTTCGTTTTCCTCTTGCGATGATGAAAAAATCTGAAGTTTTTGAACTTGCAAAAAAGGCAAATCTTGATGCGGCAAATCGCGAAGAAAGTCAGGATTTTATCGGTGAAGAATATTTCGACATGATCTTTGCTGATAAACCTAGTATTCCAGGAGATATTGTAGACCTTGACGGTCATGTACTTGGACGACATAAAGGTATTGAACACTACACTATTGGTCAGCGTCGTGGGCTTGGTGTTGCAGTTTCATATCCTGTTTATGTTCAGGCTATTGATCCTAAAAATAATCTTGTGGTTCTTGCACCAAATGACGCATTGAATGCTGATGGTCTTATTGCTGATGATTTTGTATGGCCTGGAGATGTTGAACCAACTGAGATAGTTGAAGCTTTGGTAAAAATCCGCCTTGCAAGTAAACCTGTTCCATGCAAGATTGAGCCTTATATTCCTGATGAATCAGATACTAATAAGTACAAAGGTAAAGCATGGCGCATTATTTTTGAAAACCCACAGCGTGCTGTAGCCCCGGGGCAATCAGCCGTTCTGTACAAAGATGGAACAATTATCGGCGGCGGATTAATTCATCATGCATTATAATTTATGAAATAATTATTTGTTATTAATAACCTCTGTCAGTTTTTGATAGAGGTTATTTTTTTTCGTTAACAATTATTGTGCTATTGCCAAAACTGTCGCTTACAAGTGTAAGTCCACCGACGCCAGTAATACGGATAATAAATTCGTCCCCTTCTTTTGCGCTTGAAGGAATTGTAATTGTTTCTCCATAGGTACTTTTGATTCCCATTTCACGGGATTTTACTGGATCTTTTACAATCGAAATAAATTCTTTTGCTCTTTTCTTAAATGTTTCTGCAGGTAAACCGTAAGCAGATTCAGCTTCAAGTTCAAGAAGTTCATCAATTGTATCCATTGTAAAGATTGTTTTAAGTTTTATTCCGTTATCTGGTGCAAGTTTTTCAGAGAATACTTTATACGGAAAGGCTACATTTCTTGCTTTTCCTGTTTCGATTTCTGAATAATCAAAATTTACTACAATCGAATCAAATTTTAATTCTTTTCCAGGAACTCTTATTTCTTCTTCTGAGACAACATCTCCTGTGATATTATCAATTACTTCAACAACATAAACACTGTAAGAATTGCTGCTTAAAGTTTTTCTTTCTTTAATTGTAATTCGAGCAATATCATCTGAATTAGAAAGATTTCTTACATATGTATTAAGTTCTTTGATTCGAGCCTGCTGTTCCCAGATTGAATAGAATTTATTTGCAAATTGCATTATTAAAGTAATACAAACAATAACTGCACAGGCAATTAAAATATTGGTTATATTCTCAATTATCATTGTGAAAGCCTGAGAAATTCCACCTAAATATAATTTACCGAATTTCTGTTCTTCATTTGCTTTATTCAAAAGCTTTGCATTACATGCAGTGAACAATGCATAAATGAGAATTACTGCGATAAGAAAAATTAGACAAGGTGTAAGAATTCCTAAGAAACTTGTAAAAAGAGTTTTTACAACTGAACTGAGAGACATTTCATTCATAATATTTTCCTGATTTATTACATTTTCTGGATTTCAATTGATCCAGTATGAGGATGACATATGATTTTATAAGAGTAACCTTTTTTAAATTCTGTAATTCCATTCATATTGTGAACTGCATTACCGAATTTATCATTAATCATATCTACATTTTCAGATTCTACAAGGCTGAAAAGATGGCTGATTTCTTCTTTATAGAGTTTGAGGTTTTTTGAGTCATCAGCTTTTACAAATTTTTCAAGCTTATTATAAATTACAGGATAAGCTTTTTCTGAGTAATGAGCAGTAAGGTTTGTGCCATTTTCTGGAGCAATTGTATTTGTGTAAAGTGTTTTTGGAAAGAAAAGATAATTCTTTTCATTAAGCTTGATTACTGTAAAGTCAAAATGAATTTCTTCTCCAGAAAGATTATAGCTTTGACGTTTTGATGCTTCTTTTCCTTCAAGATCAAGATATTTTACTTCAATCTGAATTTCACTGTTTTTAGATTTTAATACTTTAAACTGCAGCGGGCATATTTCTTCTTTTAATTCTGAAACAACTTTTTCAAGTGTGTCAATTTCTTCTTTTTGATGGTTACTAATTATAGCACAGCCAACAAAAATAATAAGAATTGCACCAGCAATTCCTCCGATTTTTAATGGCGTTTTGTTATAGTGAAAGCCGATAAAAGCAACACCGACTGCAATAATTGTTAATAAAATTAAAAAGAAGATTCCCATATATATTTTCCCTCTGATAAGTGTATCATAATTTTATCATACATCACAAAGATGTCAAACTATACTCATTAATATTCAAATTGAACCGGTTTTTAACTTTCAAGAAATGAAAGCTTTTCACAGATAAATTCACTCTTCTCTTTAAGTCCGATTTTTCCTGTTTTAAGAACAAGTAAATTTGGCTTTGCAGCATTTAATGCAACAAGATTTGAACTTTCTTTAATAAGACGAAGTACTTTATCAACGTTGATTTCAGATACTTTTGCAAATTCTACTTCAACAATTCCGTTTTTTTCTTTAACAGATGTAATATTAAGTTTTTTACAAACACATCTGATTTCTGCCATGTTAATAAGGCTTATAACTTCATCCGGAATTGGACCGAAACGGTCAAGAAGTTCAAGGTAAATACTGTCAAGCTCATCTTTTGTCTGAACAGCTGCAATTTTCTTATAGATTTCCATTTTCGTCTGTGGATTGTGAACATAGCTGTCTGGAATGAATCCTGTATATTCAAGTTCCATAAGGACTTCTCTTTCTGGTTTATAGTCTTTCTGTTGTGAAAGAATATTAATGGCCTCATTCAAAAGCCTTAAGTACATATCAAAACCAACAGAGTAAACATCACCACTCTGATCACGACCTAATAGATTTCCGGCACCACGAATTTCCATATCCTTCATGGCGATTTTAAAGCCAGAACCAAGCTCTGTAAAATCACTGATTACCTGAAGTCGCTTCATGGCAACTTCTGTAAGCATTTTGTTTTTCGGATAGAAAAGATATGCATATGCTTTTTTGTCACTTCGACCTACACGGCCACGAAGCTGATAAAGCTGACTAACACCGTACATGTCAGCACGGTCGATAATAATTGTGTTTACATTAGGAATGTCAATTCCATTTTCAATGATTGTTGTGGCAACCAGAACATGAAAACCACCCATCTTAAATCTTCTGAAGATATCATCCAGTTCATCGCTAGTCATCTGACCATGAGCTGTATCGATTAACATTTCAGGACAAATACGTTCAAGCTTAAGTCTTGTTTCTTCAAGGGTTTCAACTCTGTTGTGTAAAAAGAATACCTGCCCGCCTCTGTCTACTTCATAACGGATGGCACGAGCTATTTTTTCTTCATTAAATTCGTCGATTACAGTTTCAATTGGATGCCGGTTTTGAGGCGGTGTTGTAAGAAGACTCATGTCTCGTATCTTTAAAAGACTCATGTGCAGTGAACGAGGAATTGGGGTTGCAGAAAGTGCAAGAGAGTCAATGTTGTTTTTAATTACTTTTAATTTTTCTTTATCTTTAACTCCGAATCTCTGTTCTTCATCAATAATTAAAAGACCTAGATTTTTAAACTTTACGTCATTTGAGAGAATTCTGTGAGTTCCAACTAAAATATCAACCTCACCTTTCTCAAGTTTTTCAAGAGCTGACTTTTGATCCTTTTTTGAAACGAATCTTGAAAGCTGAGCAATTGTTACAGGAAAGTTTTTAAAACGATCCACACAGCTTTCATAATGCTGTTCTGCAAGAATTGTAGTAGGTGCCATAAACGCAACCTGCTTACCACCAAGGACTGCCTTCATTGCAGCTCTCATTGCAATTTCAGTTTTTCCGTAACCAACATCACCGCAGACAAGTCTGTCCATAGGAACAGGTTTTTCCATATCAGCTTTTATTTCTTTTGTTACAGTAATCTGGTCTGCTGTATCTTCATATGGAAAAGCTGCTTCAAATGCAATCTGCCATTCTGTATCTTTTGGAAAAGCAAAACCTGTTGAGGCCTTTCTCCTTGAATATAAATCAATAAGCTTTTGAGCCAGATCTTCAACAGCTTTCTTAACTTTGTTCTTACGGTTTTCCCAGGCCTTGCTTCCGATAGTGTCAATTTTTGGAGCATTACCTTCATTACCAATATAACGCTGTACAAGGTTTACCTGTTCAATAGGTACAAATGCGACCTCTTCATCAGCATATTCAAGCTTAATGTAATCTCGTTCATTGCCCATTGCTTTGACACGTTCAATGCCTTTGAAAATTCCAATACCGTAATTTACGTGAACAACATAATCTCCAGGATTAAGGTCAACGAAAGTATCAATAACAGCGCTTTTTACATGTGACAATGATTTTGGAAAATGTTTTTTACGCCCAAAAATTTCGTTTTCCTGGATTACCATTAATTTTATTTCTGGAATTGAAAAACCGCTTGAGATTTCTTCTGGAATTAGTTTGACATTGTTTTTAATTTTAGTGTCTGTGTAATCTTTTAAAATTTCGTTGATGCGGAGATTCTGGTTTTCGTTGTTTGTAAGGATGAAAATTTTCCAGTTGTCTTTCTGTAAATCTCCGATCTGTTCCTTTAAATAATTGATGTTTCCAAAAAAGCTTCTTGGAGGATCAAGTTCAATTTTAAAAATTTTTCGGTTCTCTGCTTTTGAAACTTCGTCAGTTTCATTATGAATTGTTCTGTATAAAATATTTTTTGAATGTGTTTTACTTAATGTTTCAAAGTCAAAAAGAATTTTTTCAGGACTTAAAACTAAATCAGTAAAACGGGCTTTTTTATAAAGCCCCATATATTCTCTATTTAATGTTTCCTTTGAATTTAAAATTCTGTCATAATCATAAAAAATTACAGATGTATTGTCGTCAATGTAATCAAGCACAGAATACATTCTGTCAAATAATGCCGGATATAAAAGTTCCTCACCTTCAGCCTCTCCCGAATTATCCAGGTTTGAAAGAAACTCTTCAAATTTTTCAAGCAGTGTTGAGCTATTATTATCTTTTACAATCTGATAAGTATCAGAGAGCTGTTCATTTTCAGCAAATACTTTTTTTAATTTTGATTCAAGTTTTTCAATAAGTTCTGTATTCCAGATTATTTCTTTTGATGGATAAACTGTAATGTGGTCTACACTTTCAATAGTAGCCTGATTTTCTGTTGAAAATGTTTTAATGATTTCAATTTCATCAAAATCAAAAACAATTCGATGAGCATTTTCTTCGCATGGAAGGAAAATATCAAGAACTTCACCACGTAATGTAAATTCCCCTGGAACACTTACTTTCGAAACTCTGATATAACCTAAAGATGTTAATTTTTCTGCTATTTCAATTGTATCAAGACTTTGGCCTACTTCAAGATTAAATATGAACTGTTTAAGATATTGTGCAGGTGGTACTGGAGTTAAAAATGCACGCTGATTCATAATAAAAATGCGTGATTTTTTTGAAGATACCTTTCTCTCGTCTCTGCTTAAAAGTTTTGCCAAAGCACCTGCTCTCTGACCAAATACAAGAGCACCTTTAGCACAACTTCGATAAGGAACAGTATTCCACCAGGGTAAGGTGATTATTTCTGTATCTTCAGAAAAAGCCATTAAATCTGAAATAACTGATTGTTCTTCTTTTTCTGTTGGTACTACAATAAGAAAGTCTGTTGAAATTGGTTTTTCATCTTTTTCTGCTTTTTTACCAGAAAGATACTGAAGCTGAGATAAAAATTTGTTTTTATTGGCCTTGACTATTTGACAGGTAAGCAGGCTGTTAAAGCTTCCCTGTAAGCCTTCAACTTCTAATGGTAAATTTGACTTGTCATCTGTCAAGTTATTAACGAGTTCTTTAAGCAAAGACCATTTATTTATTGCATCTATTAACGAATTTGATAATAATGTATTCACTGATATTTTCCGATAATAAAAAAGTGAGGTAATAATTTTGAAAAAACTTACTGTCTTAATTATATCATGTTTAATTCTGTTTGCACATACAGTTTTTGCTCAAAATGAAGTTCAGAATTATGATGATGCTTCTGTTTCTATTAAATTCTACGATAGAACAATGTATTATCCAGAGAATGCTAAAGACAACCCTATTTTTGTCCATGTAACAATCCGTAACAATGGTAATCAGACATTAAGATTTAAGCTGGCTGATGACAGAATGTTCAGTGAAGATTTCAATGCCTACAATGTAAAAAATATCAGTATTGAACAGACTCCTGAAATTGTTCGTAAAAGAACAACAAACCAGTATGTATACTTCCGTGAAATTTCTCTTGAAACTGGAGAGGAATATTCATTTATTGAAAATGTTAAAGAATACCTTCAGTTTAAAGATCCTTCAATTTATTATCTTGAATTAAGCTTTTATCCGGAGCTTTATAAATCAAAATATATTGAACTTAAATCAAATCGTCTTACATTGGAAATTCGTCCATCACCTACTGCTGCTTCATCCAATATGATTCCAGTGGAGTCTCATACAGTTGAAATTTTAAGACCACAGCCAATTAGTCCTGATAAAGTTGTAGAACAGACAATTGTTGCAAGACAGAAATCATTGTGGGATCAATTCTTCCTTTATCTGAATCTTGAAGCAATGCTTAAAAAAGATTCGTTAAGAAAGCGTCAGTATCAGAATTCATCTAGTTCTGAATGTGCAAAAATGCTTGAGGAATTTAAATCAAGCCTTATGGCTGACAGAATTGACACAGATATTGTAGCTGTTCCAGAAAGATTTGAGATTAAAAAGACAACTTATTCTCAGACAGAAGGCAAAGTAATTGTACTCGAATGGTTTAAGAACACTAATTTCTACGAGAAAAAACAATATACATACTATGTTCAGCAGCGTGATGGAATCTGGCAGATTTATGATTATGATGTTGATAATCTGGGGACAGAATGAAAGCTTTATTAATTGCAGATGATGATATTGTAATTGAAAAAATAAAAGCTTCTCTTACTGATGAAGGTTACGATGTAATTACTTACCGCTGGCTTATTAAAGCAATGGATAATGTGGAAGAAATTGCACCAGAAGTAATCGTCATCAGTGCATCAAGCTATCCTCGACATTGGAAAACACTTGTTCAGTTTGTTCAAAGTGGAATCGGTGGTGTCATTCCTAAAGTTGTTCTTTATGCGGAAAGAGAATTCAATGATGATGATTTAAGAAAATCAGAAGCATTGCATATTACAGGAATCTTTAATTCCGTTGATGCTGAAGGTCTTTCGGAGCTTTCTGATATTCTTTCAAATAGAAAAGGCAAAGACTTCTCTTTGATTTTTACAAATCCAAAGACAGGTGCGTTTATTACTGGAAATATTTCAAAATATGAAAATAATATAATTTCTTTTAGTCCTGATTGTCCTGAACTGCTGTCACCTTTAGTTGAGAGTGCTCAGATTCCTCAGGCTACATTCAAAAATAAAAAGTCTATTAAGTATATTCAGGTTAAAATATTATCCAAAACTATTGATAACAAAAGACTTGAATTGCAGGTAATTTAATAAATGGCAAAAAAACAAGCTAAGTTTTTCTGTGAAAACTGTGGTGAAGAAGTTGCTCAGAATGCAAGATTCTGTAATAAGTGCGGTAGATTTTTTTCTGCCGTTAGATGTCCTCAATGTGGAAAAGTTGGATCTTCACATTCATTTGTAAACGGCTGTCCTTCATGCGGTTACGCAGAAAAAAATTCGAAAAGTAAATCTACAAACCAAAATAAAGATTCTCAGTTTGAAGCAAAAAATAAAAAAAGTCACTTTTATATGCACAAACCAAAATATGCAGCTTCTTCATCTTCAACTAAGAAAAAAGGTGCAGGTTCTTCTTTACCAGTATGGATTTATATTCTTACTCTTGGTGTTCTTGCTGTAATGATTGTCCTTTTAATAAAATGTTCTTATTAGATATGAATTGAATATTTTTCAAGTATTTGATAATATATATATATCAGCCCGAATGGTGGAATTGGTAGACACGCTAGCTTCAGGTGCTAGTGAGAGCAATCTCGTAGGAGTTCAAGTCTCCTTCCGGGCAAAACTTTTCAAAAGCTCAGATTTATAATCTTATCTTTTAATTTTTCCACTAAATACAAAATCAGATTTCAACCTTCACTTTTTCACCGTTTACAGGATTTACAAATTCAAGGCCTGTAGCACTAAAGAAAAATTCTTCGTTTTCTTTACTTAAAGGATTATAAAGTGGATCACCTTTTACTGGAATTGAAAGCCAAGCAAGGTGGCTCCTAACCTGATGACGAAATCCATTAGTAATTTTACATGTAACATTGTAATCAGTACCATCTTTTGTTACAGCAATTTCAGTCTGATAAATTCGATTACTGCTTTTTTTGGAAGCAGCTTTTGTATCATTTTCAATTACAGGTCTTACTTCTTTGCGTCCTGGCCCATAGGGTCTGAAGCAGCTTTCAAGTACTATTTTAAATTCTTCCTTATCTTTTAATAAAGGAATTTTATTTCTATACAAATTTTCAGGAAAACCAGGTTTCAATTCATATAAATTTTTAAGGTAAGAACACTTTGCATTATATGTTTTAATGAATCTGTTTTCTTCCTGAAGTTTTAAAAGAAAGTCATAGGATTGTTGAGTAGTGGCAATAAGCAAAAGTCCGTCTGTAACGTTATCTATTCTGTGAACTAAACCGGCTTCTATATTTTTTTTTCCTTTTACATTCATTATCTCTGGGAAAAGCTGGGCTGCCTGATAAAGTGCACAGTTTTTATCGTTTTCTGTTAATGGTGCAGAAGGTAAACCCTGTGGCTTATAAATAATGACAAATGGACTTGTCTTTGAGTTTTCAGCAATAACTGTAATTTTATCTGAATGTTTATTTAATGTCATGATTACTTTTTACCGCCAAGTTTTTTTGGCATTACAGGATTTTCTTTAGAAAACTGTTTTTTTAGAATTTCTATTGTTTTATAAAATCTTTCAGGTACACCTGCTTTAAATCTTGTGAAATCTTTTTCACCTGGCAATTTTATATCCATCTGTCTTGAATGAAGCATTAAGGTTGCATTACTGAATAAGGAATCTGTTTTTCCATAAATTGGATCTCCTAAAATCGGGCAACCAAGATATTTCATATGAACGCGTATTTGATGAGTTCTTCCTGTTTTTAATCTGACTCTGATTAATGTGTAATTCCCATAATATGCAATAACTTTGTACAAAGTTCGGGCAAATTTTCCTTCCTGGGTATTTACTGCTGCTTTATATTTTTTTCTGTCTTTTGGATCACGGATTATCTGAGTTTTTACATCACCGGCAGAAGCTGGTGGCCTTCCTTTTGTAATCAGAATATATTCTTTATGAAGTTTTTTGTTGAGGAACTGCTTTGATAGCCATTCTTCTGCAAAGCTATTTTTCGCGGTTATAATTATTCCTGATGTGTCTTTATCCAGCCGATGAACAATTCCAGGTCTTCTGTTAGCTAAAACTTTGTTTATATCTTCATCCTGAATTTCTTGTATGGACTGTCTTTTCCAATGATAAAGCAATGCATTAACCAGGGTACCATTCCAGTTACCTGCAGCTGGGTGAGTAACCATTCCCTGTTCTTTATTTACAACTGTAACATTATCATCTTCAAAAATTATTTGTAAAGGAATATTTTCGGGAATAATGTCGGTTGGAATATTTTCATCCCACTGAATTGAAATTTCATCTCTTGCTTTAACTTTACTTGAAAGTTTGGCTGTTTTTCCGTTAACAAGAATTTCTGTTGCAGAGGATTTTAACTTGGAACGGTTCATTCCATCTTTTAAAGAGGAAATATATTTATCAAGTCTTTCCGAATTTGAAAAATCGTCTGGTACCACTGTATTAAAAAACGGCATTTTCCATTGTTCCGTAAAGATAATTTTTTTCACGAGTATATTTTGCAGGAACAGGAATTACATTTAGTTCATTTTCAATTACTGTAATTTTTACATTGTCCTGAAGATAATTCTGATTGTTTTTTTTCTCGATTCCACGTTTTACAAGATTTATTGTTAGATTCGTAAGTCCTATTCCGACACAAATCAATGATGAAGTAACAATAATTCCAATTTGCTCTTCAGTTGAATAACTTCCACTTTTTGCAAAGGGATTAACAAAATATGTTGTATTAAAATTATTTTGAAAAAGAACAATTAATGAATATGTCAATGAAACACCAAGAGTAATAAAAGGCATAGCACCAATGGTGATAATTTCAGTATCACGAAGATCTTTTAACCATTGAGGGGTTTCTTTTACTGAAACTGTTTGTGACGAATTTGAGGTTAATAAAGAATCATTTGAATTTGCATACATTCCAGAAATACAAATAATAGCGAGTATAAATAATGTAATCAGCTTTTTATTTAATTTATTCATAGTTAATATTGTCTTTCTCCAAAAATACTTGTACCTACCCTAACCATTGTTGAACCTTCACGAATAGCAATTTTAAAATCACCAGACATTCCCATAGAAAGTTCTGAAAGATCAAATTCAGTAAATTCTTTTTTTAACTCTTCTGCATAAGTTCTTAATGTAGAAAACGATTTGGCAATCAACTGTTTGTCTTCTGTAAATGGAGCCATAGTCATAAATCCTTTAGGATTTATATGAGGAAATTCACCTGCTGCACATTTTTCCAAAGCCTGATATAATGATATAAAATCTTCAAAACCGGATTTTGATTCTTCACCTGTGTGAACTTCAAACAGTACATCAATTTTTTTATCAATTTTAGAACACTGCTTTTCTATTTCTTCAAGAAGCTCAATTCTATCTACGGACTGAATGCAGGAACATATTTTGACAGCATCTTTGACTTTATTTCTCTGTAAAGAACCGATTATGTGAAGATCACATGCTGGATATTTTTCAGAAATCACAGAAAACTTTTCTTTTGCTTCCTGAACTCTATTTTCACCAAACAAAAAATGTCCTGCTTCAATTGCCTGTTCAACACTTGTTGCCGGATGAAATTTACTTACAGCAACAAGTTTTACTTCTTCTGGATTTCTTCCACAAGCAATGCAGGCTTCTTTAATTTCGTTTTTAATTTTTAACAAATTTTCTTTAACTGACATTTTACAACAGCTCATTATTTATTTAATATATCTTTACTGATTACATCACTTAAATTAAGCATCTGTTCCAAGGTAAGAACTTCTGCTCTTAATTTAGGATCGATTTTAGCTTTATCCAAAGCATAATCTGCTTTCTCTGAAGAAGAAAGATAGTTATTAAGATTGTTCTTAACAGTTTTTCTTCGGGAACTGAACAAGGCACGCTGCATTTTACAAAATACCTGAACATTTTCACAAGAAGGAAAATTTTCTTTTTTAGTAAAAAGAACTGCTCTGGAATCAACATTTGGTTTAGGCCAGAAATTAGCTCCACTTAAATCTACAATGTTTGTAATGTCATAAGCCCATGAACAAAGTACACTAAATGATGAATAATCATCAGAACCAGGTAATGCATTCATTCGTTTTGCAACTTCTTTCTGAACTGTAAAAACACATTTATCAAATCTTATTCCTGCTTCAATTGTATCAGCAATTAATGTTGCTGCAATGTTATAAGGAAGATTTCCGAAAAATCTGTCTGGATTTGATTTACCTGTTCTTTCATTAAAGGCTTTTAATTCTTTTTTCCATGTCTTAAGAACATCACCTTCAACAAGGGAAAATTTTTCTTTAACAGAATAATCTTCAAAGAACTGTTTTACACAAGATGCAAAGCCTTTATCAATTTCAAAGCATGTAAGATTTGCACCTCGACTTAAAATTTCCTCAGTCATACATCCAAGTCCAGGTCCAACTTCCCAAACAGTGGTAGAATCATTTACATCAAGGCTGTCAATGATTTTCTTTCTTGCATTTTCATTAATTAAAAAATTCTGTCCGAATTTTTTTTGCATTGCAAGTCCCTTATTTTCGAGAAAGGTTTTAATTTCCGAAGAACTGTTATAATCAGGATGTTTAAGCATATTTTTCCGTTTATACTCTTTTATTGATCCAGTTACACAAGTCTTTTAAAACAGTTTCATAATCTGTTTCATTTAGAAGCTCATGTCTGTCATTTTCATAAAGTTTTAACTCTACATCTTTAATTCCATTTTTCTTGTAAATGGAAAATAAATTTTCAAGAGTCTTACCATATAATCCTACAGGATCTTCTTTTCCTGCAATTATATATACAGGAAGATCTTCTCGGATTTTTTTCATATTCTTAGGATTGTGAATATCAAGACAAAGTTTTACCATTTCATGATAGAATTCTGTTGTCATAATAAATCCACACCATGAATCAGACATATACATATCTACTATGTTTTCGTCTTTAGTAAGCCAGTCATTGGCTGTTCTAGGATCCTTAATTCTTTCGCTGTAAGAACCAAATATCATTTTATCTAAAAATTTTGAAAGCTTCTTTTTTCTTCCAAAAATATACATAATATTTGTAACAAAAAGACCAAGTCGTGCAATTCCCTGCTGTGGTCCTCTTGATCCACAAAGGATACAAAGATCAATTTCTGATGAATGATTTTCAATGAATGACTGACCAATCAAAGATCCGAATGAATGAGCAAGAAGAATTATTTTTTTTCCAGGAAATTCCTTTTTGAGCTGATTGATTACTTCAAGAAGATCTTCTCGAACTTTCTTGTATCCATCTTTATCTGCAAGGTAACCGAATCCTGGCTGCCCTTTTTCAAGCTGTTTCTGAGCGGTTCTTCCATGCCCACGATGATCATGAGCACTTACTAAAAATCCTGCTTCAACAAAACAAGATGCCGTTCTATCATATCGTAAAGAATGTTCTGACATTCCATGTGAAATTACAATTACTGCTTTAGGTTCGTTGTCCGGAATCCACCGGTTTACTGCAATTTCTGTTCCATCGCTCATGGTTTGAAAAAAAGATTTTGTTGTCATATACACTCCCAATTATTACAAAAATTTGATAAAATGCATGTAAGCTATGAAAACAATTATAACAGAAAAAATGGTTTTTGGGGGAGATTGTTTAGCAAAAATTGAAGGAAAAAATGTATTTGTTCCTTTTGCTCTCCCAGGTGAAAAGCTTGAAGTTGAAATCGTAGAATCTAAAAAAGATTATGATATTGCAAGAATTGTAAACATAATTGAACCTTCACAGAAACGTATAAAGCCTGTCTGTGAATATTACACAAAATGTGGTGGCTGTAATCTTATGCATATTGATTATGACTATCAGATTGAACTAAGAAAACAAATTCTTGCAGATTGTTTTACAAGAAATAAAATTGAAGTCGGTGAAATTGCTTTCATTGCAGGAGACAGTCTAAATTACCGTGCAAGATTTCAGCTTCATGATGGTTGCCTTGAAGCCAAAAGGTCAAATGAAAAAATCTTTATAAAGAAATGTGCAGTTGCACAATCTTCAATCAATGAATATTTAGGTAATACAAATTTGGACCAAAGACCAAAGGGGCGCTGCCACCTTTTTGGTTCGTCAAATGCAACGCCTGATTTTACAATCGCTATTCCTCCAGAAAAGCCAAAGGCACCAGCTCCTAAAAATAAGAAAATAAAACATTATATTCGTCCAAAATATCAGGGAATCAGTATTGAGCCATCTACCTGTGTTTCTGTAAAAATTCTTGATAAACAGATTATGTTTGATGTTCAGGGATTCTTTCAATCTAACCTTCAGGTATTGGAAAAAGCAATAACACTTGCTGTAGCAGATCTTTCAGGAAAAAATGCACTTGATATGTATTCCGGCTGCGGAACTTTTTCTGTTTTTCTTGCAGAAAAGTTTGAAAAAGTTACTTTGGTTGAACACAATAGAGCTGCCATCGTTTTTGCAGAACAGAATCTTTTAGGAAAAAATCACGATTCATATGGAATTAGTGGTGAAAAATGGGTTAAAGAAAATTCCGCTTCAATATTATCAAAAATAGGAAACTTTGATGCTGTTGTTATTGACCCTCCACGTTCTGGCATAGAAAAAGAAGTTCTTAACTTTTTATGTACTGTAAAACCACCAGTTCTAAGGGTTATTTCATGTGATCCTGTAACTAATGCCCGAGACATTCGTTGTTTAATAGATGCAGGATACAAGCTTAAAAAACTATATCTTCTGGATTTTTATCCTCAAACAAGTCATATCGAAAGCCTGTGTTTCCTAGAAATTTAATAAAAAAGAATAAATATGTATAATAAAATATACAAGTTAATAATATTTATAAGTATTTTTTTTACAGTATTCTCAAATATATATGCTGCTTCAACTGCATCTTCTGAATCCATAACAAAAGTGGATGAAATGGATAGAAGCTGGTTCAACGTATTAAGTGGCTCTCCTAGCTCTGCACCTTTAAATACAAACTATGGTTTTCTTATAGTGGAAGACTCAAAGTTTCTTTCAAGCTATTCAAGAAGCGGACAGAGACTCTGGCAGACAAATACAAAAGCTAAAATTAAAGATATTTCTATTTCAGAAACTGAGTTTATTGCTGTAACTAATCAGAATAACCAGTTACAGTTAATTAATCCTTCAGGTCTCGTATTATGGACGAAATCTCTTGGTTTTACTTCACTTTCTGCTCCTTTTTTTGGATTTGATGGCCGAACCTTTGTAAGGGGAATAAATCAGCTAAGTTGTTTCGGAATAAATGGAATTCAGAAATGGACCATAAAAACTGATAATCAAAATTCCCTTGAACCTAAACTATTAAATGATGGAAGTATAATTCTCTTTCTTGAAAAAACTCATGACGGAAAAACTTGTGCTTTACGCATAAGTCCCTTTGGAAATGTTCTGGAAGAGATTGTTTTTCAAGGAAAAGTCGTAAATGCATTTACCTGTGATTCCGGTATCATTCTTGTATTTTCTTCCGGTGAAATTGGAATGGCATCTATCAAAGCAGATTCTAGTAAAGAAACAGGATTAATCTATTCAAAATGGATTAACAAGAATGTAAAATGTACTGAATATTCTTCATGCAGAAAATTGCAAGCGACTAAATACGCAATCTTTACTCCAGGTTATCTTGTTGTAATCAATACAGATAAAGGACAGATTGAAAAATATTTCAATATCCCAGAAATTACAGATAACAATTATTTGTTCTTCGAATCGATTGATGATAAGTTTGTAATAGCTCAGAATTCTTCCTGTACAGTTTATAATTTATCAGGAAAGAAAATTAAACACATTCAAATGCCTTCAAAATCAGGAAAATATAAATGGGAATTTTCTTTTTTTATGAATAGCGGTTATCTCACCTTCCTTTCAAAAGACTGGACTATTAATTCCTTTAAAATAATTTCAACTTCAAAAGAAAAAGAATCTCCAACTTTTTCTTATTATCAAAGTAAAAAATTAATTTCAGGTTATAAGTCTTACATCACAAATCTTGACTATAAGCCTGAAAAAAGAACATTTGATGCTGAAAGTTTTAAAGCATTAAAATCAGGTAATTATGGAATAAAAGAAATTGATATTTCAAATATTGTTAACACAGTTATAAATTCATATTATGAAAGTAAAACAACTGCATCTATGAACAGAGACACCTTTGAGTTAATTTCAGTCCAATATAATTTGGCAGATATGGAAAATATTCTGAACCTGATACCACTTCTACAAAGTCATTATTTTCAACAGAAAATTGCATATTTACTTTCAGTTGAAGATGATAAAACAATGCTTCTGAAACTTTTAAAAACTGTAAAAGAATGTGGTTATGATCCAGGGGGAGAAATTCTCTCTCAAATTGAACTTCTTGTAAAAAGAACTAATCCAAAAGATCAAGTAATTCTTCAATCATGTGCTGATGCAGTTTACGAAATCTGCCGTTTTATGGGACGCCCTGCCTTGTTATCTAAGGGAAAGGAAATTTTAGGTGGTCTTTTTTATCCACAGTATGACGAATCAACAAAAAAGGCAGCCCGTAGTGCTATGCAAAAACTTGCCGAATTAAATATGTAATGGTATAATTTTAATGTTATTTTAAATATTTATCCTTTTGGAGGAATTATGAATAAGTTTGCAAAATTATTTTTAGCAACAGCATTCATTTTTGCATCTTCTTCTTTATTTGCAGGAGAAGTTAATGAAGATGAAATTAAATCAATTTCTGATCAGACTATTGTATTTGAAAACTATACAGGTCCTCATCAGAAAATTGATACTCTTGATCAGATTAAGGCAATTGGTAGCGGTATTGCTGAAGGATTTAATAAAGATAAGGCTGGAAATTACGGAAAAGACAGCAGATACTATGTCATTCATTCAGTTTCTGATGAAAATTCCGGAAAACTTGATGCGGACATCTTTGTTATTGGAAGCACTGCAGGTGTAGATCATATTCGTAACCTTCGTCATATTGTTGCTTCTTACCTTTCTCAGGCATATGGTTATGCATACGATGATGCATATACAATTGCAACATTCGTTACTGTTTACAATGCAGTTTATCGTGGAAAATTAGATTATTTCCAGTCAAAGTATAAAAGCGATGTTATAAAAAATCTTTCACAGGATAAAGCTGGTATTGCAATTTCTTATAAAGAATGGCCTGGTTCAACTCAAATGGTTATTCCACTTGGAGATTTGAATGGTGGATTAAGTACAGTTGATACATCAGTTATTTCTGATAAAAAAGTTGTTGATTCTATGCGTGAAGAAGATGACAAAGGCATAGACGAACGCAAGAACATGGTTGATATCAAAGAACGCGAAGCTGAACAGGCTGCAGAAAAAGCTCAGGAAGCACAGAAATCTGCAGCAGAAGAAGAAAAACAACTTCAGGAAGAAAAGAAAGAATTAGCAGATAAGAAAGATAACGCTTCAAAGAAAGAAACTCAGGCTACAGAAGCACAGAAGAAAGCTGATGAAGCACAGAAGAAAGCTGACGATGCAAAGAAAACTGCTGACGAAAATCCAAAAGATGCAGAAGCACAGAAAGATGCACAGCAGGCACAAAAAGAAGCTGATACAGCTAAGAAAGAAGCCGTTGAAGCACAGAAAGATGCTGAAGAAGCTAAAAAAGATGTTGAAGAACAGGAAAAAGTTGTAAAAGAACAGCAGGAAAAAACTGATGAAGCTAAAAAAGAAGCTGCAGATGAACAGGCTGTAGCTGATAAAAAGAATACAGAAGCTCAAGATGAAAGAACACAGATTGCACAAGATCAGAAAGAAGTAATCAAACAGTCTGTTCTTGAAGAAACAACTGCAATTTATGCATTAAAAGTTGTTGATACATCAAATCTTTATTCTGCTATTGTAAAGGTTAACAGACTCACAGGTGAAGAATTAAAAACATCTCCTGTAAAAGTAATCAGAAATAGAACTGTATACCCTGCTGGAAATAACTTTATTGCAATTGCCGGTGAATCTGGAAAGAAATCTGCAGTAAAACTTGTTCAGATTGATAAGACAAATCTTGATATTGTAAAAGAATCAGAAGAAGTTATTGCTGACAATTCTGTACTAGTTCAAGCTGGATCTGATTATCTTGCAGTGGTTAATAAAAATGGTAAGAATTACCTTGGAAAGTTCAATTCTGAACTTGAGTGTAAGGCAACATCAAATGTTGAAGTAAATCCAGCAACTCCTGTTGTACCATGTGCAGAAGGATACTGTGTTACTGATACAAATGGTAAAGTAATTATTCTTAATATGTCTGATTTGACAAAAAAGGAACAGACAACAGCTGGAAAAGCAGTTGATACTATTAAAGCTGCAACTAATGACAGATAATAATAATTGCTAAAAAAAACGCTTGTTTCTTTAAGGAACAAGCGTTTTTTTTAGTTTTCCTGTGCTTTATTTTCAAATTTTGTGTAAGAAGAAAGATACAGGATATCAACATCACCTGTAGGACCGTTACGTTGTTTAGCAACAATAAGTTTAGCATCTTGTACAGGGTTTTCTTCCTGCTCTGCTGTTTTTCGACGTTCACGATGTAAGAACATAACAACGTCTGCATCCTGTTCAATACTACCTGAACCACGGAGCTGATTTAAAGTTGGTTCTTCTCCTTCTGCATCTCGGCTAACCTGACATAGTGCAACAATTGGAATTGCTAGTTCTCGAGCTAGGGCTTTGAGTGATTTAGAAATCTCTGAAACCTGTTCCCAGACCTGAGTGTTAGGATTATCAGTAGAAATAAGTCCGATATAATCGATAAAGATAATTTTTACACCCTGATTAACAACTAGACGACGAGCCATAGCCTTTAAATCAAGAAGCGGCATGTTTGGAACATCAATAATATAAAGAGGTGCTTCATAACAACGGCTTGCAGCCTGCTGAAGTTTCTGAAAATCTTCAATACGAAGCATACCACTTTTTAATTTTCCACCAGGAACACGGGCTGTTTGACTTAAAAGACGCTGTCCAAGCATTAATGCTGACATTTCCAAGCTGAAAAAACCACAAGGGATTTTCTGATCCACAGCAATATATTCCATCATAGAAAGTGCCATAGCTGTTTTACCGATAGATGGTCTGGCACCAAGAATAATTAATTCTGAGTTCTGGAAACCACTTGTCATTGTATCAAGCTTAGCAAAGCCAGTTGGAATCCCTGTAAATGTACTCTTATTTTTATAATGTTCTTCAACGGCATTAATAGTATCGTTGATGATTTCTTTCATATTATAAACTTTTGTAGTTTGATTTTTATCTGATAATGTAAAGATTAATTTTTCAGCTTCTTCAATAATTCCGCGACTTTCTTTTGTTTCATTATAAGAAGCAGCTTTTAATTCCTGTGAAATTCGGATAAGCTCACGTCTTGTACTCTGGTCAAGAACAATTTTAGCATAGTATTCAACGTTTGCTGCAGTTGGAACAAGATCAGTAAGGCTTGCAATATATGCTGCTCCACCAGCTTCTTCCAACTTACCAGTCTTTGTTAATTCGTTTATTAATGAAAGTGTATCACCATGAATATTCTGTCTGAATAAGGAAATCATGGCTTCATATATAAGTTTATTTTGATATGAATAAAATTTTTCAGAATCGAGAAGAGATACAACATTTGAAATTGCATCAAAGTTTAATAACAAAGCTCCTAAAGTTGCCTGTTCAGCTTCAAGATTATGTGGAGGTACTTTGTCTTTTAATTCGTTATAGGCCATCTCTTCTCCTTTTTATAGTAAAAAACATTTTAGGGATAAAAAAGCCGAGGATTTCTCCCCGGCCCATTTTAATTAAGAATTATTCTAAAACTTATTCAGCTTTAGCTTCTTCTTTCTTTTCTTCTTTAGCAGCTGGAGCAGCTTCTTCCTTTCCATCCTGTGCTTTTACAGTAAGGTGAACTTCTGCTGTCTGAGCTTCGTAAAGTTTAACAGTAACTTTGAAGTTACCAGTATTTTTGATTGTAAGTCCTGGGATTTCAATCTTTTTGCGTTCGATTTCGTATCCCTGTTTAGCCAACAATTCCATTACAGACTGTGCTGTAACAGCTCCGTAAAGTTTGCCGTTGTTACCAGCTGGTACAGCGATTTCAAGTGCAAGTGCTTCAAGTTTTTCTTTAAGACTTGCAGAAGCTGCTCTCTTAGCATCTTTTTTAGCTTCGATTTCTGCTTTTCTTCCTTCGAAGTAAGCTACTGTAGCTTCATTGTAAGGTACAGCAAGGTTTCTTGGATAGAGGAAGTTGCGGTAGTAACCATTAGCTACTACTTTTACATCGCCTTCTTCTCCAAGGTGTTTAACATCTGCGTTAAGAATTACTTTCATTTTTCAAGCTCCTATTATTTTAAGAAACTGCGTCACCAGGAGTTGGATCGCAGTTTCAAAAGATTAAAAATTATTCTGCAACGAATGGCAAAAGACAGATATTGCGAGCGCGTTTAATTTCGCGAGCCAATTCTCTCTGGTGTTTTGCACAAGTTCCAGTGATACGACGTGGAAGGATCTTACCTCTTTCTGTTGTGTAGCGGCGAAGTCCATCAGCATCTTTATAATCAATTTTTGCTTTGTTTGCACAGAAACGGCAAACCTTTTTTCTGAAGAAAGTCTTGCCCTTTCCACGAGCTCCGCGACCTTCACCTTCGCGTCCTGCTTCAGCAAGATTAGCTTCGTTTGTTTCAAGAGCTGCCTGATCTTTATCTTCTACAGACTGTGTTTCAATTGTTTCGTCTGACATATTAGTCTCCTCTTAAAAATTAGAACGGAATATCTTCAGGGAATCCAGTTTCTCCACCATATGAAATATCATCCATCATAGGTGCATTCATAGAACTATTCATCGAAGAATTACCCATTGGACTGTTCTGTCTTGGCTGGAATTTCGGAGCAAAACCCCCAGATGGCTGATCATATCCACCACCGTTTTCCGCTCTTCCACCTAGTAACTGAACATTCTCTGCAATAATTACAATGCGACTGTTCTTCTGACCGTCTTTTTCCCAACGATCCTGTCTGAGATAACCATCAACAGCAATCTGTTTACCTTTCTGCAAATATGGCTTAAGGTTTTCTGCTGTTTTTCCCCAAATAGTTACATCAAAGTAACTAACTTCATCAACCCACTGTTCACCATTTTTGCGGCTGCGATTTACAGCGATGCTTACATTTGCTCTGGCTGTTCCATTTGGAAGATAAGCAAAAGAGCGTTCATCTGAAGTAATATCACGAGTTAAACGACCAATAATATTAACGCGGTTTACATCTGTCATAAAAAGCCTCCTAAAAATGTTGTTTTGGATTGATTAATTGTTGTTATTTTTCTTCAACTGCAACAAACATGTGTTTGATAAGATCGTTGTTCAATTTGAACTGTGTTTCAATTTCAACGATTTTTGCAGGATTTACTTTTACGTTAAAAAGAACGAAACGTCCTCTTTTCTGTTTTTTAACAACGTAGGTAAGGTCACGATCGCCGAAAGGTTCTTCTTTTTCGATTTCGGCACCAAACTGAGAAAGGACAGATTTTACAGTATCTGAACCTTTCTTGTACTTATCTTCTTCTAATGGGAAGATAGTCATAAGTTCATACTTTCTCATAATTTCTCCTTATGGTCATGGAAGCTAAATACATAGCTTCAAGGGGGTTAGATTTTATAATAATAGCAGATTACAAGTCTTGAGTCAACAAATAATAAGCGTTAATAATCAATTATTAACTATAGAAACAACAGGAATAAAACTAAACAAATCTACTATCCTTATAATTATACTATAGCAGAAATTTAATAAATGTGATGCTAAATAACTAAAATTTGGTATAAAAAAACATAAAATCATACATAAAATTCCGCTATACAAAAAAATTGTTATTAATGGTGAAATGACCATTGTACAGATAATTCCAGACGGAGAATAAAATCCAAAATATTTTAGACATATAGGAGCAGTAAATATATTTGCTGATACAGAAGTAGAAAAACTTTCTCCAATGTATCCCGGCAGAAATCTTGAACATTTGGATTTAATAAAAGTACTGAAAATAAAAATTCCAAGTAACGCACAGTAGCTTAAAAGAAAACCTAAATTATAAAAATCAACAGGTCTTAACATCATGTGAACAAGAAATGTTGTACCTAAAAGTGTAATATTATCCGCATCAGGAATATTGAAAAAAGAACATGTTGAAATTAAGAGGCAGGTAATTAGAGCCCTGAATAAGGATGGTGAAATTCCTGCAAACCAGACAAACAGAATAATAGTTCCAACCTTTAATAATAAGCCTATTTTTTTTAATGCTGATTTATTTTCTACAATTCCTGCTATCGAAGAAATTAAAGAAAGATGCATTCCCGATAATGCAAGAATATGTGATAATCCTGAGTGTCTGAAGGTATTACTTATTTTAGAATCAAGATATTCTTTTGAACCGGATAATAACGCAAGTAAAAATCCTCCTGCTCTTCCCCAGTCTTTCATCAATCGTTTAAATTGAATTCTACAATAACCGCGAAATTTATATATGGTTCCTCTAATTGAATTTTCATAAGTACTTGTAATTATATTATCAATTATAAATATTGTTTCTTGATTTTCTGTAGAAAAAGTTTTAATAGTTGCTTTAATTGAAATTCCCTGTTCTAATGGTAAAAGGTGACCTGTATTTTTATTTTTAGAAAAAAGTTTATCTGGATAAAATGCTTCAATTATTTCTGCAGGTACAAGGAATTTTTGTTTACCACAGACAGAAAATTTTTCATTTCTATAAGATTCACATTGAGTGACCTGTAAAATAACAGAATAATATTTATCTGAAGATTTTACT
>JAHAZA010000102.1 GCA_018385415.1 Treponema sp.
TAATATAAGTTAATAACTCATAAGGAGCATATAATGAAGTTTACATTTGATCGCGATGCAATGATTAAGGAAATTGCAGTTACACAGGAAATTATCAGTAATAAAAGTCCTAGTTCAATTCTTTCTAACATTCTTTTAATTGCTGAAAATAATACTTTAACAATTAAAGCTTCAGATTCGTCTGTAAACTTTATTACAAAACTTCCTGTTGATATTCAGGAAGAAGGAACTACAACAGTTATTTCTGATAAATTTATGAGTATTCTTTCTGCTTCACCATCTGGAGAAATTGAATTTGATCAGAAAGATATTATAATCACAATTAGACCTAAAGCTAAAAAAATTAAATTTCAGCTTAAAAGTATGTCTTCTTCAAAATTCCCTGAAATCGTTTCTTCTGAAGGTGTTCAGTTCTACGAAGTTCCTTCTAAAGAATTTAAAGAAATGATAAGTCAGACAATTTTTGCAGTTTCAGAAGACAGCAACAGATATTTTATGACAGGTGTTTACCTTGAAAAAGTTGAAGACAAACTTATCATGGTAGCAACAGATGGTCGTCGTCTTTCTTACATCGAAAAAGAAATAGGACAGAATATTAATGACTTCCCTTCAGCAATCATTCCTACAAAAGTACTTAACAGTGTTATGAAAAATGCTCCAGTAGAAGGAAATATTTATTTTGCTGTAGTTGATAAAATGATTTTCATTAAGTTTGGAAATTACGAATATTCTTCACTTCTTCTTGATGGTCAGTTTCCTAATTATCATAAAGTTATTCCTGAAAATCAGCCAAACAGTTTCTCTGTTGATAAAAAAGAATTGGAATCAGCTTTGAAACGTATGGCAATTTTGATTGATAAAAAAGTTGCACGTATTATTTTTAAATTGCAGTCGGGAGTTTTAACTTTAATTTCTCCTGAAAGTGATCTTGGTAATGCTGATGAGGAAATTCCATGTCAGTATGATGGCGCAGAAGTAACAATGGCTTTGAACTATATTTCAATTGAAGAACCATTGAAAGTAATTGGTACTGAAAGAATTAATTTTGAATTTAGTGAATCTTCAAAACCTATTACTATTAAATCAAATCCAGAAAGTGATTACTTCCATATTGTAATGCCAATGAATTTGGACTAATGCCTTTCTTAAATATTTCATTTTATAATTTTAGAAATCTTAATAATGATAAAATAGACCTTCTCTCAAAGGAGGTCTATTTTGTTGGTGAAAATGGTCAGGGAAAAAGTAATATCCTTGAGTCACTTTATTATTGTGCTTATGGAAATTCTTTCAGAACACATTATGATTCAGAAATTGTTAAACATGGCCAGAAAGATTTCTCAATAAAAGCTTTCTACAGAAATTCTCAGGACAGTACTCAAACTATAAATGTCTATTTTGAAAATTCAAAAAAAAGAATTGAAAAAAACGGCAAAGCAATTCATGACAGAAAAGATTTGATAAATACAATGCCTTGTATTTTATTCTGTCATGATGACATGGATTTTGTTACAGGCGATCCTGGTAGAAAAAGATTTTTTATTGATCAGTCACTTTCACTTTATGATGTTCTTTACATTGACGTAATAAGAAAATACAAACAGATTTTAAAATCCCGTAATATGATTTTAAAAGACCAAAAATATGAAATGCTGGATGTTTATGATATGCAGCTTGTTCAATGTGGTCTTGAAATTCAAAAAAAGAGAAAAGTTGCAATTTTTAAATTCAATGAAATTTTTACAAAACTATATAATGATATTACAGGAATTGAAAATGTAAGAATGGTTTACGAACCTTCATGGAAAGAAATTGAAGATGGAGTTTCTAAAAGAATTCCTTCTGAAAATGAAGTACTTCAAATTGTTCAAAGTAAACGTGATATAGATAAGGTTATGAATACAACAATGAGTGGACCTCATCGTGATAAAATAAAATTTGTAAAAGATGGAAGGGATTTTGTTCCGATTGCTTCCACTGGTCAGCGCCGACTTGTTGCCCTTCTCCTTCGCGTTTCGCAAGCTGTTTTTTTTAGTCAAATTACTAAAGAAAAGCCTATATTATTAATGGACGATGTTATGCTGGAACTTGATCCTGACAAACGTCAGAAATTAACTTCCATGCTTCCGGAATATGATCAGCTTTTCTGTACATTCCTTCCGGGTGAACCTTATGAACGATATCGTCATTCAACTACAAGGGTAATTAATATTAAGGATGGTGGCTGGTATGAATGATAAAGAAGTTTATGGAATGGGTGAAATTTTAAGCAATGTATTCACCAATATTGATTCTACGCGAATCCAGCAAGGAAACGATATCGTTACTATCTGGGAAGATACAGTTCAGAAGATTTATAATTACGGACCAAAGCTTGCCGGTCACACAAAAGTTGTAGATTTAAAAAACGGCATTTTGCTTGTAGAAACAGATCATCCTGGCTGGAATCAGATTCTTCAAAATTACAAGGATTTTATTCTCAAAGGTCTTAAAATGAAAATTAAGGACCTTGAAATTAATTCCCTGGCATTTAGGGTAAAAGGAACAAGTGTTTCGCTTTCGGAAAGTTATGAGGAAAGTAAAAAACGTCAGCAGCAGGAATATATCAGAAAAATCGAGAATGATGAAAAAAAGCTTGAGGAAATGGGATTCAGAAATGAATCATCGGGAGAAATAAATCCTAAAGTTAAAGAGCTTTTTAAAGGAATTTTTGATGAAAAATAACAGTTTTTATGTATAGGGTTTTATACGGTTGACCAATAAACATAAATAATGTTATATTTCATTACTATTTTCATAAAAAAAAATTTTTGGGCCTTCGGCTCATAATATAAGGAGCGTATGTTATGAAAAGAACATATCAGCCAAGTAAAGTTAAGAGAAACAGAAAATTCGGTTTCCGCGCTAGAATGGCAACAAAAGGTGGACGCAAAGTTCTCGCTAGAAGACGTGCTAAGGGACGCAGAAAGCTTACTGTTTGTGACGAACACAAGAAGTACTAATTCTAAGTAGAAGATACCATGAAAACAGACTTGGCAACGGTAGGAAAATTTCCACGCAAGGAAATGATCAAAAATCCTATTGATTTTCGCAATCTGTTTAAAAATGGAAGAAGGGTAAGCGTTTCTGGCGCAAAATTATTTTTCTTAGAAAATAATTCTGATTGCAACAGAATAGCTTTTCCTCTTCCACGCGGTTATGGCAACGCTGTGGAGCGCAACGCTTCAAAACGCTATAGTCGTGAAGCATATCGATTAACAAAAACATTCCTGAACACCGGATATGATATTCTATTTCTTGTATATCCCGGAAATGACTCGTTCAGCACAAGGTGTGTTCAATTTCGTACATTATGTGAAAAGGCAGGACTAATAAAAGAATGAGAAATTTTTTTGTAAAAATTTTCTCTGGAATTATTCGTGCTTATCAAGTTTGTATTTCTCCTCTCCATAAACCCTGTTGCAGGTTCTTTCCGACTTGTTCGAATTATGCCCTGCAGGCATTGGAAAAACATGGGGTCATCCGGGGAGGTTGGTATTCTTTTAAAAGAATCCTTCGCTGCAATCCGCTTTGTAAAGGTGGGTATGATCCGGTTCCTGAAACAACAGGAAAATATTTTCTCTCGAAAAGGGTAGAAGAAAATAATCCGGATATTAAAAAAGAGGAAAAAAATGGAAGTTAACAAGAATTCAATTATTGCGATTTCATTGTCAGCTGCAGTTCTTATTGTTTATTTCTGCGTTCAGCAGTTTGTTTTCAATAAGAAAAAAGGCGCTGATATTGAACCAACTACAGTTGCAGAACAGCAGGTAGAAAGCGGGGCAGCTGACGCTGCCACAACAACAGCTGCAGATACAAACACAGCTGGCGAATTAAAAGAAGCTACAGATGAACCTGTAGAAGTATTAAAAGAAGAAATCTATACGGTTGAAACAAACAAGTTCAAAGTAGTTTTCACAAACAAAGGTGGAGATGTTAAAAGCTTTGAACTGAAAGAACACACAGATTCTAAAAAAGCTAAAGCAGAAAAGAAAGATACAAAAGACTGCTTAGTTCAGATGGCAGAAAATATTTCTGAGTACAACAGAGCATTTTCTTTGAATCTTGGTCCTAACTCTAATCCAATTGTAAATGATTACTTTAAAGTAAAAGAATTTCCTGAAGAAAACGGAATAAAGAAAATTGCTTTTGCTAAAAACTATGGAACTTACACTTTAGTAAAGCAGTACACATTTACTGAAGATGATTACATGTTCAAGCTTAATGTAATTGTTGATGGAAATGAAAACTTTAAGGGCCTTGATTATGCATCAAATGATAGTGATGCAAGAATTTCTTATACTTTAAGAACTTCCCCAGCTATCGGACCTTATTTTGACAAATCAGACAGATACGAAAGTCGTGAACTTATTGTTCATAACGGAACAAAAGCAAAGAGAGTTCGTCTTTCTGACCGTCAGTACAAAAAATATGATAAACCTTCAACAACATGGTTAGGTATGGGTGGAAAATATTTCTGTGAACTTATTGTTCCAGAAAGTGCTGGTGTAATTCAGAATATTTACTACTCAACAAAAAAAGAAAATACAGCCGTTTCAAATTCACAGGCATACATCGAACGAAAGGCCATCGGAAGTGAAGATATCAATGATGCTTATTACATCTATGTTGGTCCAAGAAGTGAAAAAGAATTGAAAAAATATTCTTCCGCAGCTACAAACGGCTGGAAATTTGAAGGCTATAAACTTAAGGATGCTCTCCATACAAGTACAATTCTTGGATGGCTTGAAATTGCATTTAAATGGATGCTTCAGATGATTAACAAACTTGTTAAAAACTGGGGTGTTTCAATCATCATTATGACTATTCTTATTCGACTTGTACTTTTCCCACTTACTTACAAATCTTCAATGGGAACTTTGAAGATGCAGGAAATACAGCCAAAAGTACAGGCAATTCAGAACAAGTACAAAGATAATCCACAGAAGCTTCAGGAAGAAACTGCAAAGCTTTATCAGGAAAGTGGCTATAATCCAATGTCTGGTTGTTTACCAATGATTTTCCAGATGATGGCATTGTGGGCAATGTTCAACTTGTTCAACAATTACTTTGAATTCCGTGGTGCATCATTTATACCAGGTTGGATTGATGACCTTTCTGTAGGTGACAGTGTATGGAGTTGGAATAAGGAAATTCCATTTATTACAGGTCTTACAGGAAACTGTATCCGTATTCTTCCTATCATTTATCTTATTTCACAGTTGTTCTATGGAAAGATTACACAGATGGGTGGTGCAGCTGCAGGTCAGACACAGGCTAATATGATGATTATGACTTATGGTTTGCCAATTATTTTCTCATTCATGTTCTACAATGCACCTTCTGGATTGCTCTTGTTCTGGACAATCAGTAACTTGCTTCAGATGGTACAGCAGATCATCATCAACAAAGTAGTGCATAAGAAAAAGGCTGAAAAAGGTAACACTTCAAACTTAAAACATTTCTCTAAACAGGGAAAAAGAAGATAGAGGCTAAAAATGGTTTACGAATACGAAGGAAAAACAGAAAAAGAAGCTATTGAAAAAGCAGCAACAGAACTCGGTCTTGAAAGAGATCAGTTTGATGTAGAAATTCTTGAAGCTCAGAAAAATTCACTTTTCAAGAAAGGCTTTGTAAAAATCAGAGTTCATATTGAAGACAATGTAAATACATCTGTTTCAAAATCTGCAATTGCAGGAACAAAGAAAATTGCTAATCCTGTTCCACAGGGTGAATTTGAAGAAAAACTTACAACTTTCATCAAAGAAGTAATCGAAAAAATGGGTTACGATGTAAAGGTTGATGTAATGTTCCGTGAAGAAAAAAAGATTGGTATTAAACTTGAATCATCAAGCTCATCAATTCTTATTGGACGCAAAGGAAAAAATCTTGACGCATTACAGCTTTTGTTGAATGTATATGCAGGTAAACTTGGACATGAAGAAGTTCGTGTAATTCTCGATACAGAAAACTACCGTATCCGCCGCGAAGAGTCACTTGTTCGTCTTGCATACACAACAGCTGACAAAGTTCGTTCAAGCAAAAACTCAATTCTTCTTGAACCAATGAATCCATTTGAAAGAAGACTTATTCACACAACTTTAAATGATATTCCAGATATTGAAACTAAAAGCGAGGGAGATGGTTTATATAAACAGGTACGCGTTATCTATAAAGGACTTGTTTAATGAAATTATTGAAAACTGAAAAGATTTTATCATCTCTCTTGGTATTTTTTGTACTAGGAATTCAAAATGTCAGTGCTGCAGATGCTGCAACACTGGCTAAAGCTAAAGAATCTGGAAAATTATTCCATCGTCTTACTGAAGAAGATAAGACTTTGACATTGATTCCAGATTCCTCTTTCGCCGAGGATACAAAAAAATTCGCCTTCGGTGAAATTACAGACAAGACAGGCTTTGCTGCAGAATGTCTTTACTATGTAAGTAAAGCTGATCTTGTTGCTAAAAGCAAAAAGGAAGATAAAGCTTCTGTTGATACAAGCATTTCAGCTGTATCGAAAATTGTAAGATCCATATCGAAAATGAAAGGAATGCAATATTATTCCAATACAAGAAAACGATATGAGACCTTATATACTGAATCTTATCGAATTGAAAGTCCAAATTCAGTGCAGCCTGTTGCTGATAGTCTTGAAGGAAGTTCTGACGGTAAAACAATGTATTTATATCAGAAAGAACATACTTTCGGAAAAGCATATTTCCAGGTTCAGTACCATGAAAATAAAAATGAGGTAGCAATGCACTTGAAAAATACATCACCAATGTATTATGGAATTGTAAAAGCAGTAGATCCAGATAGATGTAGAATTGTAGCTAACATTGTTGATGATGGTGACGGTTATTATATTTATCTTGGAATGAGTGTAGATTTTATGCAGCTTGGTTCAATATTGGACAAAAAAATGAACAAATCGTTTCAGGCAAGACTTGATGCACTTTACAACTGGATTACACTTCAGTTTTAATTTGGAGGAATGGTGAAATGAAAAAATTTCTTAGCACAATTTTGCTGGCTACTGCAATTCTTGCAACTGGCTGTGCTCAATCAAAGGGGAAAAATATGAAAGCACTCGAAGGAAAAGAAGGTTTGTTTGCAAATATTTCAACTTCAAAAGGTGATATCTTAGTTGAACTTTTCTACAAACAGGCTCCACTTACAGTAACAAACTTTGTTGGTCTTGCTGAAGGTACATTGGACGCAGCAAAGGGAAAGAAGTTCTATGATGGTCTTAAATTCCATCGTGTAATTGCTGACTTTATGATTCAGGGCGGAGATCCAGAAGGAACTGGACGTGGTGGTCCAGGATATAAATTCCCTGATGAACCAGTAAATGGACTTGTATTTGACAAACCAGGAAAGCTTGCTATGGCAAATGCTGGTCCTGGAACAAACGGCAGCCAGTTCTTTATTACACATGTACCAACAGACTGGTTGAATTATAAACATACAATTTTCGGTGCAGTAGTAGATGCTGAAAGCCAGAAGGTTGTTAATGCAGTTGCTCAGGATGATGTAATCAAATCTGTAACAATTATTCGTAAAGGTGCTGATGCAGAAGCATTTAAAGCAACACAGGCTGATTTTGACAAACTTGTTCCTGTTGCAACAGACGCTGTAAAAAAGTTCAAGGAAGCTCAGATTGCAGATGTAATTAAAGGGTGTGAAAAAACAAGCAATGGTGTTTACTTCCAAATCGTAAAAGAAGGATCGGGAAATGCTATCGGAAATGGTAAGAAAGTAACTTGTGAATATCAGGGATATTTACCAGACGGACAGATCTTTGATGCTTCAAAGAAATTCCATCCACAGGGACATGAACCATTGGAATTCGTTGTTGGCGCAGGTCAGATGATTCCTGGATTTGATCAGATGGTTTCACAAATGAAGGTTGGTGAAACACGTAAGATGGTTATTCCACCAGAATTGGCTTATGGTTCACACGGAATTCCACAGGCTGGAATTCCAGGCGATTCATACATCTGTTTCGATGTAACTTTGGTAAAATAGGTCTTTAAATGAAGAAGGACACGGAAACACGAGAAAAGTTTTTTTCTGACTTTGAAGGATGGTCCAAAAGAACAGAATGTTTGTCTTTCTGATTTTAAGTGAAAAAATCAAAATTATAAGATTTGATTTGTGAAAACTAAACAGATAAAAAAAGCCCTTTGCTTTTACAGGTTCCTTGAAGAACTTTGTAATAACAAAGGGCTTTTTTTTATTTACCAGATTTATTAATTAGTACTGGTATGTGAAGTCTGACATTCCAACAAGTTCGTTAACAGTTGTACCGAATTTTTTAGCAATGCTATAAGTTGTAATTTTTGTTACATTTCCTTTTGCATCATATTTGTAGAACTGACGAAGTGTAAGCTGGTTATCAGCTTTATAAGTTGCAACTTCTGTTAATACATTTTTTGCATCATAACGGAAAAGTTCTTTTTTAACGAGATTTTCATCGTCATCGAAATAGCAGATTTCCTGAACTTTGTTTATGTCGTTGAACTTGAATGTTCTCTTTGATTCGAGAGAACCGTTTGCGTAATAGGAATAAATTGCAGTGCAGTTATCTTTTTCATCATATGTAAATGTATTCTTCCAGATTAAAGCACCATTTCCATTGTAATAAGTTTCATCAATACAGTTATTACCTGCATATTTATAAAGGGATTTGCTGTAAAGAAGATCTTCACCGTTGTATTCGTTTTCTTCGATTTTCAAACCATTTTTGTCGTAAACGTTAACAATTTTCCAAAGTGCATATTCAGAATCATCATATCCAGTCTGTGAAACAATGCGTCCTGCAGCATCATACTCATAAACGATTTTGTCTACAATTTTTCCGTCTACTGTAAGTTCAGTATTTTCAACTTCTTGACCGAAGTTATTGAAAACATGCTGGTATTTTACATTAGGTGTTCTGAAGTATTCTCCAAATTTTGAAGAAACAAGATAATCTGTTTTAATATAACTTTTTACACCTGCAGCAGGTGCAAGAAAAGCACTTCCGTCAAATGCAAAAGCAGAAATTCCAAGACATAATGATATAGCTGTAGCAATAAACTTTTTCATGAGACCTCCAAAAAGTCTTAAGTGAGATTATAAAATATTATAACTCATTATCGTCAAAAAAGGTATTTTTCATTAACAATAGATGTTATTGGAAAAATTAAGAAAGTGATATATTATTTTGCATAAAGGTGAATTATGAGCGGACACAATTTAATTACTATTAATAACTGTAATGTTGAAGGATCTAAAAAGACTGCACTCCAGAATATTAACTGGAATTTTAAAACAGGTGAATCCTGGCTTGTAATTGGACCAAATGGCGGTGGAAAGGCTGATTTTCTAAAGGCAATCTGTGGTCAGATGAATATTGTTCCGGACTCGGCTTATTCTGACAGCATTTATTCTAATATCTTTGATGATTCTGTAGAGATTGTTTCTTTGGAACGAGCGGCCGCTCTTATTGAAGAAGAACGCAACAATGATGAAAGTGAATATGTAGAAGGCGGAGTTGATATCGGAAGAACAGGCCGCGTTTTCTTAGCCGAGGCTATTTTAGGAGCAAAGGTAAAGAAAAACAGAGCCCTGCCTGATGAAGCAAAAAAGCTTGAAGCTTACCCTGAAGTAAAGCTCTGCGGCATTGAAAGAATTCTTGATCGTGGACTTAAATATATGTCTACAGGCGAAATTCGTCGTACATTACTTTGCAGAGCTTTGATAAGTAAAAAGAAACTTTTGATCTTAAGCGATCCATTTGCAGGGCTTGATGTTGAAAGCCGGAAAATTCTTCTTGATTTTTTTGATACAATTGCAAAGAAACAGCTTGATGATAATGCTTCACTTGATTTTCCGAGAATTATTCTTGGAATGGAACGATATCATGAAATTCCTGATGCGATAAATATGGTATTGGAATTTTCTGATAAAAAGATTTCATATTGTGGACCAAAGTCTGATTATGAAAAACTTCTGAATGATAGAAATTCCCTTAAAGAGAAAGATAGAGAAAAAAATCGTGCAGAGTTTGAAAATGATGTAGAAAAAATCAAACAGGAAACTTTCTTTTTACATACTGAAAAAATTGCAGATGATAAAGAAGTTCTAATTGAAATGAACAACGTAAATGTGGGCTGGGGTGATAATAGAGTTCTTATTGATCTTAACTGGAAGTTGAATAAGGGCGAACACTGGCTCATTCGTGGTCCTAATGGTTCAGGTAAAACAACATTCCTTGAGCTTATTACTGGCGATAATATGCAGGTATTCAGTAATGACATTAAATTATTTGGTTCCCGTCGTGGTTCTGGTGAAACAATCTGGGATATTAAGAGAAAGCTGGGAATTGTTTCGTACCGCCTTCATGTTGAGTACCGCATGGTCAATTCAACAACTTTGGAAAATGTAATTATTTCTGGATTCAGAGATTCTATTGGTTTGTATGAAGCAGCAACCGATGTAGAAAAAGCTGCAGCAAAGAAGTGGCTTCAGTTAGGCGGTTTTGCAGGTCGTGAAAAAGAAGCATTTGGTTCAATCAGTTATGGTGAACAGCGTGCTATTTTGATTTTGAGAGCTGCGGTTAAGTGTCCGCCTATTTTGATTCTTGATGAACCTTGCCATGGTCTTGATGAAGGATTCAGACAGAAGATTCTTGATCTTCTTGAAATCGTAGCTAACAGTGGAACAACTACTTTACTTCATGTAACTCATGATCCATCTGAAGTTCTTGAATGTGAAAAAAATATTTTAGAATTTCACCCAAAAGAGACTCCAATGTATAAGATAATTTGCCGATAATTAACTATCAGATTATCACCTGTCTGTTTTATGGAAATTCCTTTAAACAGGCAAATTGGAGAAAACATGACAAATAAATCATTCGCAACAAAATTTCTTGGAATGTGCATTTTACTTGCCTTATGTTCAGTTTGTGTATTTGCAGAAGCAAAAAAGTATGAACCTGTAACAGAAAAAACCATCACAGAAGATGGAGTAATGCTTCCAGGTTATACTTACCCATATAAATGGAATAGTGAAATCAGTGGTGACCCCGTATTATTCGAAGAAGTTTGGGGTTACGTAATGATAAGCCGTCTTAAAGATTATGATGATGAAACTCCGTTAACAGATGTTGGTCTTTTTGCCGCAGAAGTTAACAGCTACGGCGAACTTACAAATGTTCCAAAAAGAAGTGCTGTTGGTACAAAATTCAAAGGTAGAGTACATCTTGTAACAATTTGCGAAAGTACTTCGCTTTCACATTTTTGTATTGATCCTAAATATGGTGTTCGTGACAAAATCGTTGAAGGTCTTCTTGAAGCAGTAGAAGAATTTGACGGCCTTCAGGTTGACTGGGAATTGATTCCTGGCCGCGACGCTGATAATTTTTATTCTTTCCTTAAAGAATTGAAAAAAGGTCTTGGAAAGAAGCCTTTGACAGTATGTGTTCCTGCAAGAACAAAGACTTTGAAGCAGGATGTTTATTCATACGAAAAAATCGGAAAAATTGCAGACCGCATAATGATTATGGCTTACGATGAACATTGGACTGGCGGACCTGCAGGTTCTATCGCTTCAATGGACTGGTGTGAAAAAATTGCTGACTATGCAAAAACTGTCTGGCCTGCAAATAAATACATTTTCGGCCTTCCATTCTATGGTCGTATCTGGGGAAACAAATCGGTAAAGCAGGCACTGGCATTTAACGGAATGAACAGAACTGCACACGAAAATAATGTTGTAACAATTGAGCGTGAACGGGGAGTTCCTCATTATAACTATACTGTGTCTGTTGATGTTGAAGGCTGGTATGAAGATGCATACTCAATTGTTGAGCGTTCCCGCATGTATAAAAAGAAGGGTTATAAATGTATTGCATTCTGGCGTATGGGTCAGGAGGATGTAGCTGTCTGGGACTGGATTGGAAATAAAAAAACTGGAACAGATCCTTTGACAGAGCAGATTGGTATAAAAGCTCTTGAAGAAAAGGAAGAAGAGAAAAACTAATATCTTCTTATATATAATTGTAATAAACCCCTTTTTTCTGTAAAATTATTTTCTACAGATAATAAGGGGTTTTTTTATGATTTTTTCACCAATAGAAATTCAAGAAACAGTAAATATGTTCATGCGCCAGAAGCTTGATATCCGTTGTATTACAATGGGAATTTCACTTCTCGATTGTGCAGATTCAGATCCTAAACGTGCCTGCGACAAAATCTATGATAAGATTATGAAGAAAGCAGGGAATCTCGTAAAAACAGGTCAGGATATCGAAAAAGAATTCGGTGTTCCTATCATTAACAAGCGTATTTCTGTTACACCAATTTCACTGGTAGCAGGAGCAAGCAACGCTACAAATTATGTTCCTTACATTAAAACTCTTGATAAATGTGCTCATGAACTTGGAGTTAACTTCATTGGTGGATTTAGCGCTCTTGTTCAGAAGGGAATTACTCCAGCTGACCGCATTTTGATTGATTCTATTCCTGAAGCTTTGGCAATAACTGATTTTGTATGTTCATCTGTAAACGTAGGTTCTACAAAATCTGGTATTAATATGGACGCAGTAAAATTGATGGGTGAAACAATCGTAAAGACTGCAGAAGTTTCTAAATCTTGCGAAGTTAACGGTTGTGCAAAGCTTGTTGTATTCTGTAATGCTCCTGAAGATAACCCATTTATGGCAGGTGCATTCCACGGACCTGGAGAAGGTGACTGTGTAATCAACGTTGGTGTTTCTGGTCCTGGTGTAATTCTGGCAGCTGCTAAAGAATATAAAGGTAAACCAATCAACGAGCTTGCTGATGGTATTAAAAAGATGGCATTCAAGATTACTCGTATGGGTCAGCTCGTTGGTTCAGAAGCAGCTCGCCGACTTGGTGTTGATTTTGGTATTCTCGACCTTTCACTGGCTCCTACACCTGCTGTTGGTGACTCTGTTGCCCGTATTCTTGAAGAAATCGGACTTGACGGTGCAGGTGCTCCTGGTACTACAGCTGCTTTGGCTATGCTTACAGATATGGTAAAGAAAGGCGGCGTAATGGCATCAACAAATGTTGGTGGTCTTTCTGGCGCATTCATTCCTGTTTCAGAAGATGAGGGAATGATTGAAGCTGCAACAAAAGGTTCTATCTGCCTTGAAAAACTCGAAGCTATGACAACTGTTTGTTCAGTTGGTCTTGATATGATCGCTATTCCAGGCGACACTCCAGCAACTACAATTTCTGGAATCCTTGCTGACGAATTTGCAATCGGTATGGTTAACAACAAAACAACAGCGTGTCGCCTGATTCCAGCACCTGGAAAGAAAGCCGGGGAATGGGTTGAATTTGGCGGCTTGCTTGGTGGTTGTCCTGTAATGCCTGTAAGCAAGTTTGGTTGTGCAGATTTTATTAACCGTGGTGGTCGTATTCCTGCCCCAATTCATAGCTTTAGAAACTAGTAATTTATTAAAAGGAGTAACAAATGGATTTACAGTTAATCGCAAAAATCGCTGCCTTTGTACTTTACCTTGGTATGATGATTTTTATCGGTTTGAGAAGTGCCAGCAAGAACACAAGTTCTGCAGACTTCTTCTTGGGAGGACGTAAAGTTGGTCCTTGGGTATCAGCTCTCAGTGCTGAAGCTTCTGACTCATCAGCATGGCTTTTGATGGGACTTCCTGGTTTGTGTTACCTTGGTGGTGTTAAAGAAGCATTCTGGACAGCAATCGGTCTTATCATAGGAACATACTTGAGCTGGTTGTTTGTTGCAAAACCACTGCGTAAATGTTCAATTACATTCGGTGATTCAATTACAATTCCTGAATTCCTTTCTAACCGTTTCAATGATAAATCCCATGTTCTTTCGTCTGTTTCAGTTCTTTTCATTGTATTGTTTTTTACAATTTATACAGCATCTGGATTTGTTGCTTGTGCTAAATTGTTCAACTCAGTATTTGGACTTAACTATTATGCAGGTCTTGCAATCGGTCTTGTTGTAATTCTTTGTTATACAGTTACTGGTGGTTATACAGCTGTTTGTACAACAGACTTTGTTCAGGGAATGTTGATTGTAATCGCATTTGTTATTTCTGCCATAATTGGTGTTATTGCCCTTGGTGGTCCATCACAGGCAATCGAAGCTGTTAAAGGCTTCAATGCACAGGCACTTGCTGGAGCTTTCGGTGAAGCAATTCAGGGAAAATTCGTAAGCAACTCTTCTTACTCAGCAATGGGTATTGTATCTGCTCTTGCCTGGGGTCTCGGATACTTTGGTATGCCACATATTATCGTTCGCTTTATGGGAATCCGTTCTAATGCAGAAGTTTCAAAAGCTCGCCGAATTGGTATTATTTGGATGATTATTTCTTATGTAGGAACATTCCTTATCGGTACATTAGGAACTGTATATTTGATTAAAGCTGTTGGTCCAGACGGATTAAAGTTTGCAGCTCACGATGGACAGACATTGCTTGGACCTGGAACAGAAAATGTAGTAATTGAAGGAATTGCAAATCTTTTCAAAGGTGATGCAGAAACAGTATTCTCTGCAACAATGTTGAAAATGTTCCCTGCTTTTATCGCTGGAATCTTCCTTTGTGCTATTCTTGCTGCTTCAATGTCTACTGCAGACTCACAGCTTCTTGCTGCATCTTCTGCTGTAGGTCAGGATATTTTCAAAGGTCTTATTAAAAAAGATGCTGCTGAAAAAGATGTAATGACAGTAAGCCGTGTTACAGTATTCCTTATTGCATTGATTGCTCTGTTCCTTTCTTTGAATCCTAATTCTTCAATCTTTAACCTTGTATCATTTGCATGGTCAGGATTTGGTGGAACATTCGGTCCATTGGTATTGCTTGCTCTTTACTGGAAACGTACAACAGCACCTGGAGCAATTGCAGGTTTGGTTTGTGGTGGTATTGTTGATGTTGTATGGCACTACATTCCATCTTCAGTACATCCAATTTTTGGTTTGTACGAAATCCTTCCAGCTTTCGTAGTTTGTCTTTTGGTAACAATCATTGTAAGTTTGTGTACAAAGGCTGACACAGAAGTAATGGCTAAGTTTGACGCTTACAAAAAACTTGCAGACTAATTTTACTTTACGTTCTCTCTCTGAAAATGAAAGGGAACAGGCTGTACATTTTATTGAGTATCGCGAAATAGAATGTACTGCCTTGATGGAAGCTTTATTATCAGGTGCAGAAGATATTTATGTTCTGGAAAATTCCAGAGATAAAAAATTCTGTGCTTTATTTTATTTAAGAAACAACTCTACACTTTTTCATTTTATTCCTTTTTTGAGTGAAGATACAAATCCCGATTATAATTTTACTGACGGCGAAAAAATTGAAGTTAAGAAACTGATTTCTGATTTTTTACAAACGCAGAAAATATTCTGTGTTTATGGCGAAGCATATGGCGGAGAATATATAAAAGAAATTCTTTTGAATAATGGTAAAGAAATGATAACTTCAATTGATTACATTTTGATGAAGAATGATTTTAGTTCGGAAATGTTTAAATCAGAAATCAGTATTCGAAATAATTGGAAAAAATTGAATGTAAGAAAATGTTCAGTTGATGATATGGAATTACTTGTGGATCTTGAACGCGGCTACAGTGAAGAAGAAGTTCAGATTATGGAACATAAGGTAACAGATCAGATTATTAAATTTGTTTTGAATAAATCACTTAACAGTCAGACGGTGATGGCAGCGTTTAAAATTGAAGGTGCAAGACTTTGCGCTATTGCTAAAGCCGCCACAAATGCAAAAGGAAAAAACTATTATCAGATTGGTGGTGTTTACTGTCAGAAAGAAAACCGCAATCAAGGATATACGAACTTCGTAATGCAGCATCTTTTGCGATATATTCAGGCAGAAGGGAAAACTGCAAATTTGTTCGTAAAAGAAAAAAATGAACCGGCAAAAAAATTATATGGAAACCTTGGTTTCATTCCCACCGGAAAATATCAGATATCATATTTTCAAAAATAAGTTTGTTCTATATAATTTATTTAATATATTAACATAAAGATAAATATTTTTTTAAATAAAGGAGCCGAAAATGGCAGACAGCAAGATTGAAGAAACAGTAAAAGAGGCATTGGAAATGTATCGTCCAATGTTGCAGGCAGATGGTGGTGACTGTGAGCTTATCAACATCGATGAAGAAAACCGTGTTCATTTAAAATTGACTGGTGCCTGTGGTTCTTGTCCAATGGCAACAATGACATTAAAAATGGGAATCGAACAGTATCTTAAAGATGCGTGCCCAGAAGTAAAGGAAGTTGTTCAGGACAACTAATCGTTAATTAAAAATTCCCGTTATATAAGGAAAATCAATGAAAATCGAAAAAGATAAACTGGTACAGATTCATTACACACTTACAAACAAAGAAGGCAAAGAACTTGATTCATCAAGGACTGTTGGTCAGCCTTTGGAATACATTCATGGTCACAGATATTTGATTCAGGGCCTTGAAGATCAGCTTGAAGGAAAAGAACAGGGCGATAAATTTATTGCAGAAGTAAAAGCCGCTGATGCTTACGGTGAATATGACGAAAGACTTGTGATTGATATTCCTCGCGAACAGTTTGCTGATGGAATTGAAATCAAACCTGGAATGCAGTTTCAGGGACAAAGTGCGATGGGTCCAACAATTGTGACTGTAAAAGAAGTTGGTCCTGACACAGTTAAGGTTGATGCTAACCATGAGCTTGCAGGTCAGGATTTAACTTTCGATGTTGAGGTTGTACTTGTTCGTGATATGACTGAAGATGAAGTAAAACAGATGGAAGCAGCTATGAGCGGTTGCGGCGGCGGATGTGGTGGCTGTGGCGGTGGTTGCGGATCATCTGAAGGTTGTGGTTCAGAAGGTGGTTGCGGCTGTGGTGGCGGATGTGGATCTGGTGGTTGTGGTTGTAACTAAATTCATTTTTGTACTTTATTTACAATTTCTGCAGTTACTTTAGAAGGACCAAGTGAACCCGGATTAATTGTTATATCAGCCAGCATGGAATATTTTTTTGTACGTTCTTCATAGAAGTTATGAAAATATGCACGTACATCATCAATAGTGGCTGGATTCTTTTTTGCGATATATGATGGTAAAGATGATTGATCGGTAATATTATTATTGCCGTCAGTTTTTGCTTCGCGAACAATTCTGTCTGCGGCGGTTTTTTCATCAACATTTAAATAAACAAAAATAGAATTGGTTGCTAAGTGACGAACAGCTTCTTCGTTTTCGCAGATACCGCCGCCTGTTGCAACGATTACAGGTTTAGATTCAAGAATTGATTTTAGATGCTGGCAGGCAAGTTTTTCTGCTCCAAGGAAAGAATCTTTTCCTTCAGTGTTATAAATTTCGCGAGGCGATTTTCCCATCAGTTCCTGGATAACATCATCGGTGTCGTAAAATTCACAATTATACTTAGCAGCAAGTGCACGGCCTTGTGTAGTTTTTCCTGAGTGTTTAATTCCAACTAAAATAATTGATTTATTTAATGCCATAATTTTATTATATCTTGCTTAATTGCAAAAGTCCAACTGATATTGTATTCTTATTTTATGAACATATATTCGGCAATAATTCTTTGTTTTGTTCCTTTAGTAACAGTCTTTTTGCTTCTCAAAATTCTGGTAGAAGGTATTTCTATTGTTAAAGAATTATTGGCATGTTTAATTGGATTGATTGCTGTGATTCCGATTACTGTTTTACAGTTTTGTTTTGGAGATCTTTTATTATTCAAAAATAATCTGTTCTTTTCTTTATTATTCAGATCAGTTGTATTGTATGGATTGATTGAAGAAGGAATTAAAGGTGGAACCCTATTTCTTTTTCCAGTAAAAAAAATTGACGGACGATTAATGTTTTATTATTCGATCCTTGCTGGTCTTTTTCTTGGATGCTTTGAATCAGTTATCTATGTATTACGTGCTATTCAGGATGTAAGTTCTCATGGTGGTGAAGTTCTTTTACATTTAATATTTATCCGATCATTTACTGCAATTGTGATTCATTCATTTTGTGCATCATTGTTGGGAATGTTTGTGTACGGAATTAAAAATAAGAAAGTTTTGATTGGTGCAGCTTTGAGTGCGGTATTGCTTCATGGGTTATACGACTTTTTTGTGATCTTGAATAGTCCGATAAATTATTTTGCTTATGCAGCAATTGCTTTGCTTCTTCTTGAAACTAGATTCTATTATGTAAAAATAAAAAATATTGATTCAGAATTAGGAAAGATCTAAATTTCTAGATCAAATGAATATAAACGAGGAGTACAAAATATATGAACATGCTATTTGAAAGAAAACTTGCCCTTCCAATGGAAGTAAAAGAAATGAATCCGTTGACTCACGAAATGGCTGAGACAGTTGAGAAAAAACGTGTTGAAATTAAAAATGTTTTCGAAGGAAAATCGAATAAGATCATTCTTGTAATTGGACCTTGTTCAGCTGATAACGAAGACAGTGTAATCGATTACATTTCTCGCCTTATGCCTGTACAGGAAAAAGTGAAGGACAAGATTTTAATCGTTCCACGTATTTATACAAACAAGCCACGTACAACAGGCGAAGGTTATAAAGGAATGCTTCATCAACCTGATCCAAATGCAAAACCAGATATGTTCAAGGGAATTATCGCAACCCGCCATCTTCATATGCGTGCCGTTGCAGAAACTGGATTTGCCTGTGCTGATGAAATGCTGTACCCGGAAAATTACCGCTACCTTGACGATCTTCTTGGATACGTTGCTGTAGGTGCCCGCTCAGTAGAAGACCAGCAGCACCGTCTTACAGCAAGCGGCATCGAAGTTCCAGTAGGAATGAAAAACCCAACAAGTGGTGACTTTACCGTAATGATGAACGCAATCCTTGCTGCCCAGAAAAAACACACATTCATCTACCGCGGCTGGGAAGTTCACTCAGAAGGAAATCCACACGCACACGCAATTCTTCGCGGTTCAACATCAAAGCATGGAAACAATGTTCAGAACTATCACTACGAAGATCTTATCCGCCTCTGCGATGAATACGACAAACGTGAACTTTCTAACCCTGGAGTTATCGTAGATACAAACCACTCAAACTCAAACAAAAACCCATTGGAACAGCCAAGAATTGTATTCGATGTTCTTCACTCAGCACGCCACGACGAAAGAGTTAAAAAACTGGTCAAAGGCTTCATGATTGAAAGCTACATCGAAGACGGTGCCCAGAAACCAGGGGACGGCTGCTATGGTAAATCAATCACAGACCCATGTCTCGGCTGGGGAAAAACAGAAAAGTTGATTTACGACATTGCGGAACAGTTATAATTCAAAATTGAAAAATGGCGACACTTTTGTGTCGCCTATTTTGTGAGAGCACTGTTGTTGGTACTAATAATAGTCTATTTTACACAAGCTTTCACAAACTCAACAAACAAAGGACCTGCATTGTTTGGACGCGACTTAAACTCAGGATGGAACTGAACACCGATGTGGAAGTGGTCAGCAACTTCTACTGATTCAACAAGCTTTTCGTCTGGACTTGTACCACTGATGATTAAGCCGGCTTTTGTAAGTTCTTCACGGAAATCATTGTTGAACTCGTAGCGGTGGCGGTGACGTTCTTCGATTTCTTTTGATTTGTATGCTGATTCAAGAATTGTTCCAGGAACTACTTTACAAGGATATTTTCCAAGTCTCATAGTTCCACCCATGATAACGCCTTCCTGATCTTTCATAAGGTCGATAACTGGATGTGCACACATTTCGTCAAATTCGCGGCTGTTTGCATCTTCGTAGCCCAGAACTGTTCTTGCATATTCAATAACTGCAATTTGCATTCCAAGACAGATTCCAAAATAAGGAAGCTTGTTTACACGAGCATAACGGCAGGCACAGATCATTCCTTCAATACCTCGGTTTCCGAAGCCACCAGGGAGAATGATACCTGCACAGTCTTTGAATACTTCTGGAGCTGTTGCATCAGTAACTGAATCACTGTCGACCCATTTGATGTTTACTTTTTTTCCTACAACAAAGCTTGCGTGGTTTAAAGATTCAACGATACTCAAATATGAATCGTGAAGTTTTACGTATTTTCCTACAAGTGCAATCTGAACTTCGCCGTTGCGGGCATGGATGCTGTCTACCATTGCTTTCCATTCTGAAAGGTCAGGAGCTTTTACATCCAGACCAAGTTCGCGGCATACAACGTCGTCCATTTTCTGGTCGTGGAGCATAAGTGGAACTTCGTAAAGGCTAGGAAGTGTTGTGTTGTTGATTACACAGTCTTCGGCAACGTTACAGAAGAGCGAAATCTTTCTGCGGATGTCTGGAGGAATTTCTTCGTCACAGCGTGTTACGATGATGTCTGGATGGATTCCAACGCCCATGAGCTCTTTAACGGAATGCTGTGTTGGTTTTGATTTGAATTCATCTGAACCGCTGATGTATGGAACGAGACATACGTGAATGAAAAGACAGTTGCGGCGGCCAACTTCCAAAGCAAGCTGACGGATTGCTTCGAGGAATGGCTGACTTTCGATATCACCGGTTGTACCACCGATTTCTACGATACAGACATCGGCCTGTGTAACTTCTGCGTTCTTCTGAATGAACTCTTTGATTTCGTTTGTTACGTGTGGAATAATCTGAACTGTCTGACCAAGGTATTCACCCTGGCGTTCTTTGTTGAGCACGTTCCAGTAAACGCGTCCTGATGTAAGGTTTGAATATTTGTTAAGGTTTTCGTCGATGAATCTTTCGTAATGACCAAGGTCAAGGTCAGTTTCTGCACCATCTTCTGTTACGAAAACTTCACCGTGCTGGAATGGGCTCATTGTACCCGGGTCGATGTTCATGTAAGGATCAAGTTTCTGTGAAGCAACTTTCAATCCGCAGCATTTAAGAAGACGACCAAGTGAAGCTGCTGTAATTCCTTTTCCTAATCCTGAAACAACACCACCAGTTACAAAAATAAATTTACTCATATTCAAACCCCTTACGGTAACAAAAAAAGAGGTCGTAGATTTTACTGTGAGAACTGTCTGGTGAAAGTTTCGCCATAAAATCTACGACCTCTTTGCCGTATAAATAGTATTATATTTCATCGGTGATTTTTGTTCAATATGACTAATAAGTGAATTATTCCAAGTTAAAAAAAAATAAAAATTTTGGTGATGATATTTAAGATTTTTTTTGAAAGATAGTATAATATAGTAGTTGCTAAAAAATTAATAAGGAGGAAAGTTGATGGATAAGAAAGCGATGTATAAACTGAGCTATGGATTATTTGTCCTGACCGCTAAAAATGGCGAAAAAGACAATGGTTGTATTATTAATACAGCAATTCAGGCTGCTTCCACACCAAATCAAATCAGCATTTGTGTAAACAAAGCAAACTATACGCACGATATGATTTTGAGTACAAGGGAATTTACAATTTCCGTAATCAGTCAGAAAGCAGATTTTGAACTTTTTAAGCATTTTGGATTTCAGTCAGGAAAGGATGTTGATAAGTTCAAGAATTACAGTTTCTGTAAACGCGGCAGTAATGGGATAATGTACATTACAGAAGGAACAAATGCGTTCATTTCGGTAAAAGTTGCAAAAACAGAAGATCTTGGATCTCATACAATGTTTGTTGGTGAAATTACCGATATGGAAGTTCTTGCAGAAACACCGTCTGCAACTTATGAATATTACATGAATAATATCAAGCCAAAACCCGATGCAGTTGGAAAGACTGCAGATGGTCAAACAATCTGGCGTTGTAAAATCTGCGGTTATGAATATGTAGGTGAAGAATTACCTGAAGATTTTATCTGCCCTACATGTAAACATCCTGCAGCTGATTTTGAAAAAGTTGTCAGTGAAAAAACTCAGGCATTAAAGGAAAATTCCTTATCAAATAAAAACACAAACACAATGGAGGATAACAAAATGAAAAAATGGGTATGTCCAGTATGCGGTTACATTCACACAGGAGACCAGCCACCAGCAGAATGTCCTGTATGTCATGTTAAAGGAGACAAATTCAAAGAAATTCAGGGAGAAATCAAACTTGCTGCTGAACACGAATATGGTGTTTATGCAAAAACAGTAAAGAACAATCCTGATATTTCTGCTGAAGATAAAAAATATATTTTTGAACAGCTTATGGCTAACTTCCAGGGGGAATGTTCAGAAGTTGGAATGTATCTTTGTATGGCACGCATTGCTCACCGTGAAGGATATCCAGAAATCGGACTTTATTGGGAAAAAGCTGCACATGAAGAAGCTGAACATGCTTCAAAATTTGCAGAGCTCCTTGGTGAAGACCTTGAACCACACATGAAGGCTACAACAAAAGATAACCTTGCATGGCGTGTAGACTGTGAATTTGGTGCAACACAGGGTAAGTTTGACCTTGCAGCTTGTGCAAAGAAAAATAACCTTGATGCAATTCATGACACAGTTCACGAAATGGCTCGCGACGAAGCTCGTCACGGAAAAGCACTTAAAGGATTGCTTGAAAGATATTTCAAATAATATCTTGATAGTTCTGTAAAGAAAAATGATTTTGAAGTGTACCTCAAAGGTTGGAGACAATTTTTGAGGTACACTTTTTTTATTTATGCATAACTGTTATACAGTTTTTCAAGTTCGTCACGGCATTTGATGAATTCTAATCCAAGCTGCGGATCAAAATGTGTACCAAGATCTTCTTCTATAATCTGGAATGCCTTGTCATAACTGAAACTGTCTTTATAACAACGCTTGCTTACTAGGGCATCAAATACATCTGCTAAAGCCATGATTCTTGCTTCAAGTGGAATTTCTGTGCGGCTGATTTTTTCTGGATAGCCCTGACCGTTCCATTTTTCGTGATGGTAGTGGGCTACGTTGATGGCGATCTGTTTAAATTCCTGGTCATCAACGGATGAAAGAACATTTTCTACAATGCGGGCGCCTTCGGCGCTATGGGCTTTCATTTTTTCGTATTCTGCATCAGTGAACTTTCCTGGTTTTCTTAAGATGGCATCATCGACAGCGATTTTTCCAAGGTCGTGCATTGGGGCAGCTTTGATAATTGAATTGTAAAAGCTGTCGGGAAGATCTTTGTATTCGTCTATGGTTTTCAAATGCTCTGAAAAAATTCGAACACAGTCACTGGTTCTTTTAATGTGGCCACCGGTACTGTTGTCGCGGCTTTCTACCATTGTGGCCATTCCAGTGATGATGGAATTTTGTATTTCAATGATTTTCTTTGTTTTATCGTTGATGGATTCTGTCATTTCATCAAGGGTGTCGCAAAGTTCCCCAAAAGAATCATTGGAAACAAAATGAATTTTAGATGTATAGTCACCTTCTTTGATTTTAAGGATTCGATCTTTAATCTTTTTTAATGGAGTAGCAAAGTAAGTATAAAGTGCAACGGTGATATCAATTCCAAATGAAAGAGAAACACCTAAAACGATATAGGAGTTTAATCCAATGGAAAAATTGTAATGTTCGCTTAACGAAAGAATTAAAGTCAGAAGAATGATTACAGGAAATAAAGTGACAGAAATATAATTGATGATAAAAAGGAACATTACAGATAGACGTTTTGTTCCGGCATATTGATAAAGGTGACCATCTGAAAAATATTTTGGTAAAACAAATTTTCTGTGAATTGTTTCCATAATGAAATATGAAAAAGTGAAGGTAACTAAAGATTCAATCAATACATTTAATAAAGAAGCTTTCACGATAAATGAGATGTCAAGGTTAAAGCCTTTGTTCATTGCGTAAATAATAATTATGATTTCTTCTGTAAAATAAAAAAGCCAGCCCGTGATTCCGATTGTGGAATAAACAAGAGGAAGATTTATTATATGACTTTCAATTTTTTTTCCGGCAAAAGCAACATAAGAAATACAAAGTATAACTGGTAGAAGAAAGCTTATGTATTGAGTGTTATTTATGAAAGTGTATTGTGAAAGAAAATCAATCCATTCAGTAAAAGCAGGATTTGTAAAGTAATCACTTTGAAAAATATTAGGCAGCAATACCCCAACAAGATTAGCGCTTGCGGTAATAATTCCATAAGTTAGTGATAATATGGTTATATTTTTTCTAGTCATTGTCATATTGTCAGTATACCATAAAATCATTCTTCGCAAAATTAGAATCATGGAAGTGCTGGACGAAGTTCCATCTGCAACTTACGAGTATTATTTGAACAGCTTATGGCAAACTTTAAAGGCGAATGTTCAGAAGTTGGAATGTATCTCTGTATGGCACGTATTGCTCATCGAGAAGGCTATCCAGAAATTGGACTTTACTGGGAAAAAGCTGCTTATGAAGAAGCAGAACATGCTGCAAAATTTGCAGAACTCCTTGGTGAAGATCTTGAACCAAACATGAAGGCAACAACAAAAGACAATCTTGCATGGCGCGTTGACTGTGAGTTTGGTGCAACTCAAGGAAAATATGATCTTGCTCTTTGTGCGAAGAAAAATGACCTTGATGCAATTCACGAAGCGTGAAGTTATGCGGATATGTTTGGGTGTATTAATATAATATACAGTATTATAATCGACAATATTCAATTCCTTAGACTGATTAAATTGAAAGCTCGCCGGCCAGTCAAGTTGCCTATGGTTTAAACAAAATTAACCTCTACCACAAAAACAGCAGTTGAAGTGCAGCAATTACAAGGCAGATTATATTAATCCTTTTTCCCAGTCTACGATTTTTTCGATTTTGTTTAATTTCTTTTTTTGAACTGCAGCAGACGATTCCTACAATTGAAATAGGAATTGCAGGAAGAAGAATGAAGTCTAAGAAAAGTTTTAGTGCAATCAGAATAAGGGCAAAAACGGCAGTTCCAATAGCATGCTCTCCCGTAGTGTTAGATAAATTTTCATGCATGGCATTTGCTAAAGTTATGTTTGTTATTGTCTGGATAGAAAGAATAATGATGCTTGCAATTGAAATCTTGTAGCCTGTAGAAGTTGTTCCATTTTCTAAATCAAATATTTGCTCATCGTTAAATTTATTAGTCAGATTTTTTACAAACAAGATTGAAATTACCCAGAAATAGATATCAAAAATCAAAGGGATGAACAATCTGAACATCTGATATTTAATTATGTATGATATACAAAACAACCATTTGCACGAATAAAAAATGTAGAAAGGGGATAATGGAAAGCTGATACTCGAATGATTTGAAAGTAAACAGTAAATGATACCAAGAAAAATACATGCAATGATATAAAGCAATACATAATTTTTTATTTTAAAGCAGGTTTTAAGATCTTTAATATGTTCCAATTTTTTTGAAAGAATAATGAATGCAATAAGTGGTAAAAGAGATAAAAATTCTGTGAAAAGAGAAATGAAAACTTGTGAAACTTTAAAATCGGAATTCAAAAGATATCGGATAAGATTATAGATCGTATATAAAAAATCAGCAGATGCTAAAATTATGTATAAAAGTGAAAAGTTGATTTGTTTCTGGTTTATATTCTGCATAAGATTACCTGGTTTTCCTGTATTACTATAACACTATTTTTGTGATATTCTAAAATTATTGCAATAAGTATTATGAACAAAAAATTAAACTTCCTTATTCTATCAGCAATATTTTTATTTTCTCAAATGGCATTTGGCGTAAGTCATTCAGATACTCCTGTGATTTATGAAAACAGGGAACCAATAAATAGCAATATAATAAAAGTCTATAAATTAGATTTGGATCTGACACAAAAAGCCAACACATCTGAAATTGAAATTCCAAAAGGGAAAATTCAGCTTAAAACTTTGGATGGAACTAGGACAGCAGTTTGCGATGAAAAGATTCTGATTGATGCTGATGATGTAAGAGAACTTGATGTCTTCAATAATCATTTTTCAATCTGTTGTATTTACACACCAGAGGAAATTGAAAAGTTTAAAGTTATAAAAGATGATTATATTAATCAATATCTTGCTGTAGAAATAAATGGAGTTTTGACCGGAACAACTATTTTAATGGATTGTATGGCTGATGCCCGTGTTATAAATTTTTATTTTGAGTTTGGAAGAATTATAAATGATGACGATGTTTCAAGATTTGTAAATACAGCGCCTCTTGTTTATGATTACAGAGTTGTTATCAGGGACATTGACGGTATACCTTTTTCTGCAACCATAGAAGAAGCTCAGAAAATTCTTGAAGCAAAGTCGGTTGAATATACAGTTGAAGAAAATATAAGTCCGGTAAAAGATTTTGATCAGGCAAGCTATTTTATTTATCTTAGACCCGGACAGAAATTATTTGAAAAAACTTTAAAAGAAGGTTACTTGGGATTTAATTCAAATGGACTTTACTCTTTGACTTTGATTTTTGAAGAAGATGTGGAAGGAGAAGTTCCATATGTAAAGTTTATTGAAAACTTCATAGAAAAGTATCAGTTTACAAAGATTGATAATGACGGGCTATTTTTATATTCCTGCAACAACATTTCATTGGAAAATCCTCAATATGCTGCTTATTTTTATGAAGATAAGTACAGGTTAAGTATTAGAAAATAACTAATGCAAATTCGAGTTGAACACTATGCAAAGCTTAAATAACGGATAATACGTTATTAAGCTTCCAATAGTGAAGCAAGAAAATAAGACAGATATTCTTTTTTTTGACTAGCAGTGATTGATATCAACAAGACAAAGGTTATTTACATCAAACTTACTTAAAAGACAATCGGCCATTGCATTGGCTGTATCGATTGCAGTAAAACAGTCGATGTCGTGTTCTACTGCAAGGCGGCGGAGTTTTACACTTTCTGCAACCGGGTCACGGCCTTTTGCAGAAGTTGAAACTACGTAATCTATTTTTCCGCTTTCAAGAAGTGTCATTACGTTATCGTTGTAGTTTTCGTGAACTTTTGCAACGTGTGTTACTTCCATTCCGGAACGCTCGATTGTACTTGCGTTTCCGCTTGTAGCATAAAGCTTAAATCCAAGGTCGTAATATTTCTTTGCGAGGGCAGGAAGTTCTGGTAAATCTGACTGTCTTACGCTGAACAATATTGCTGCATCTTTTTTCTGTGCAGGATGAATCATTTTCCATCCGGCAGCAAGCATTCCTTTGTAGATTGCTTCTTCTACAGTTGGTGCGATTCCGAGAACTTCACCTGTAGATTTCATTTCAGGACCCAGGTGTGTATCAACGTCCATCAGTTTTTCAAAGCTGAACACAGGAACTTTTACTGCAAAATATTTTTGTCCACGATAAAGGCCTGTACCAAAGCCCATGTCTTTAACTTTTTCACCAAGCATTGCACGGGTTGCAAGTTCTACCATTGGAACGCCTGTAACTTTACTCAAGTATGGAACTGTTCTTGAAGAACGTGGGTTTGCTTCGATGATGTTAAGCTGTCCGTTGTAGAAAAGCCACTGAATGTTTACAAGTCCCTGAGTTCCAAGAGCGAGAGCCATGTCTGTAGATTTTTTAACAACGATGTCTGTCATCTCCTGAGTGAATGAATATGTTGGATAAACAGCGATTGAGTCTCCAGAATGGATACCAGTTCTTTCAATGTGCTGCATGATTCCAGGAATAAGAACATCTTTTCCGTCACAGATACAGTCGATTTCAAGTTCCAGTCCTTCCATGTATTTATCAATCAAGATTGGATTTTCGATTTTCTGTGCAAGAATGATTTTCATGTATTCTTTGATGTCAGCTGAACTTCTTGCGATGATCATGTTCTGACCACCGAGAACGTAAGAAGGTCTCATCAATACTGGGTATCCAAGTTTTGCTGCGGCTTCGAGAGCTTCAACTTCTGTAAGAATTGTAAGACCTTTTGGTCTGTTAACTTCAAGTTTTTCACAAAGTTCATCAAAGCGTTCGCGGTCTTCTGCAAGGTCAATTGCATCAGCGCTTGTTCCAAGGATCTTGATTCCCTGTTCATCCAGATATTTTGCAAGTTTGATTGCAGTTCCACCACCAAAGGCAACTACAACGCCAAGTGGTTTTTCTACATTGATTACGTTCATTACATCAACTGGTGTAAGTGGTTCAAAGTAAAGTCGGTCTGCTGTATCAAAGTCAGTTGAAACTGTTTCAGGATTGTTGTTGATGATTGCAACTTCGTATCCAAGTTTTTTCAACGCCCAGATACACTGAACTGATGAGTAGTCGAACTCGATTCCCTGACCGATACGGATTGGACCAGATCCCAGAACTACGATAGTTCCCTTTGATTTTTTAGCATCTGTTTTTGCAGAAGTCATTCCGTTGAATACAGGGTCAAACTGAACTGCTGTGTTTTCGTTAGAGTGAACTTCGTTAGAATGCAGGCTCTGAATAAATGATGCAGCTTCGTTCTCGCCATCGGCTACTGAATAGAAATATGGAGTTTCGGCATCAAACTCGCCGGCACATGTATCAACCATTTTAAAGGAACGAGGTGGATAAAGCATTTCTTTTTTACCAAGCATCTCGTTTGCTTTTTCTGCGTTTGCAATGTTCTGAAGTTTCCAGAGGAACCATTCGTCAATTTTTGTTACGTTGTGAATTTCTTCTACTGTCATGCAGCCGCGTTTAATTGCCTGATAGATTGCAAAGATTCTCTGGTCGGTACACTGACCAACTCTTTCGCGGATCTTGTCGTCGTTTTCAGCGGCAAACACTTTATAGTTAAGATCACTTACTCCAAGTTCACAACCGCGGACTGCTTTAAGAATAGCTTCTTCAAAGTTCTGACCTATGGCCATCACTTCTCCAGTTGCCTTCATCTGAGTTCCGAGCTTGCGGCTTGCGTATACGAATTTTTCAAATGGGAATTTTGGCATTTTAACTACAACGTAATCGAGAACAGGCTCGAAGCAGGCTGCAGTTTTCTTTGTTACGAAGTTAGGAATTTCATCAAGGTTAAAGCCTACAGCGATGAGGGCTGCAACTTTTGCGATTGGGTAACCAGTTGCTTTTGAAGCCAGAGCTGATGAACGGCTTACACGAGGGTTAACTTCGATTACGGCATATTCAAATGTATCAGGGTTAAGAGCAAACTGACAGTTACAGCCACCTTCGATTTCCAGAGCCGAAATAATGTTCAGGGCAGCAGAACGGAGCATCTGATATTCTTTATCAGCAAGTGTTACAGTTGGAGCAATTACGATTGAATCTCCTGTATGAACACCAACCGGATCAAAGTTTTCCATTGAACATACAGTGATTACGTTTCCGGAATGGTCCCGCATTACTTCAAATTCAACTTCCTTCCAGCCTGAAATACATTTTTCAACAAGAATCTGATGAATTGGCGAACGGTGAAGACCGTTGTGTGCAATTTCGTCAAACTCTTTTTCGTTGTAGGCAATTCCACCACCTGTACCACCGAGAGTAAAGGCAGGACGAATGATTGCTGGATATCCGATTTTATTAGTAACGAAGTCGAGAGCGTCTTCGTAAGTTGTTACTACTTTAGAAGGAATACAAGGCTCACCGATTTCTTCCATTGTATCTTTGAACATCTGACGGTCTTCGGCCTTGTCGATTGTAAGAGGACGAGCACCAAGGAGCTGAACGCCGTGATCTTTGAGGAAGCCTGATTTTGCAAGTTCCATTGAAAGAGTCAAACCTGTCTGACCACCAAGAGTAGAAAGAAGGCTGTCTGGTTTTTCTTTTTCGATGATGCGTTCAAGTGTGCGGACATTCAATGGTTCAAGGTAAATCTCGTCAGCCATTGCGTGGTCTGTCATTAAAGTTGCTGGGTTTGAGTTAACAAGGACTACTTCAAGTCCAAGCTGTTTGAGAGCTTTGCAGGCCTGGTTTCCGGCATAGTCAAATTCTGCAGCCTGACCAATAATGATAGGTCCAGAACCGATAACCATTACTTTGTGAATATCTGGATTTAAAGGCATCTACTTTGCCTCCTTGTTAGTAAGTATGTTCTGAATGAATTTGTCAAAAAGGAAGTTTGTATCATGTGGACCGCCACATGCTTCCGGATGGAACTGAACGCTGAACGCAGGAATGTCTATGTAAGTAATTCCTTCGCATGTTTTATCATTTGAATTGTAGAATGCAAGTTTTGCAAAAGAAGGAAGGTTGTCGCACTGAACTGCGTAACCGTGATTCTGGCTTGTAATGAATACGCGACCAGTTTCAACTTCTTTTACAGGATGGTTTCCGCCGCGATGACCGTATTTCAATTTTGAAGTTTTGCATCCGCGGGCAAGAGCTAAAAGCTGGTGGCCGAGACAGATTCCAAAAATCGGAACCATCTTTTTTCCCGATGCTTGTGCATCGATGTTGTATTGTACAAGCTTAGCGATTTCTGCGATTACGCCAGTGTTGTCGGCTGGATCACCAGGTCCGTTTGAAAGCATGATTCCGTCCGGGTCAAGCTTTAAGATGTCATCTGCTGTGTATGAATATGGAACTGTGATAACCTCGGCATTTCGTTTTTCAAGTTCACGAGGAATATTATATTTGGCACCAAAGTCCCAGAGCAGGATTCTGATTTTTTTATCGCTGTGGAAAATGTGATGGTTGATTTCTGGATAATCTTTTACCACGTTCTGTTTTTCTGAAAGCTGTATTGAAGTTGAAACAGTTTCAACTGATTGATCAACTCTGTATGCTTTGATTTTTTCTAAAAGGGAATTTTCGATAACAGGTTTTTCGATTCCGGAAATAATCATTCCGTTCATGACTCCGGATTCCCGGAGCTTTTTGGTAAGGGCGCGGGTGTCAATCTCTGCGATGCCCACGATGTTCTGTGATTTAAGGTAGCTGTCCAGGTCTGACTGACAGCGGAAGTTTGAAGGAAGGGAACAAAGTTCGCGAACGATGTAGCCTTTTACAAAACATTTTCGGCTTTCGAAATCTTCAGGGATTACACCGTAGTTCCCGATCAAAGGGAATGTCTGGGTAACGATTTGTCCGAAATAACTTGGATCCGTCAATGTTTCTAAGTAACCGGTCATACCCGTTGTAAAAACTGTTTCGCCAATTGTGGAACCTTCGGCGCCGATAGATGTTCCTTCGAAGACTGTTCCGTCTGCCAGAACAAGGAATGCTTTGCTCACTTTGAACTCCAGAAAAAGTCAGCAGGCAAAAAAAAAAGACCTGCAAGATTTGGCCATAAAAAAAAGGGCGTTCATTCAATCGTGTAAAAACAGTTTACCTGATTGAACGAACGCCCTTGCTCGTTTTTATAACCTTTGTATTTATAGTACTTTGCAGGATTTTAGTCAATGATGCACAAATAATTCAAAGCCTTACGAAAAAAAATCGCGGGTCCCAGCAAATTACAAAAAAGAAACAATCCGCATACTTCTGTACATAAGAAACTGGGAAGTGAATAATAAAAAAGTAAACATTATGACATTAAGAAAGATTTTAAAAAGTATGTAAAACCAATTATACAAGACCAGATGTTTGTATGTTCAACTTTTAATAATATGAACTTTAGTTACTTGACGCTTGTTATTTGTAACTAGTATAATTTTTTCTTTTTGTGTAACATAAGTTACATAATGCGACAACTGTCGGTTTTTGACTATGAGGAATATCGTGTCACAAGCATATACATCTTTTTCGACAATAAATGAAATTCTTGCAGATATAAGAGAAACTTCGAGAAATACGGCTGATAAGGGAACAAAGTTTGAAACATTAATTCTGAATTATTTTTTAACGGAGCCAAACTTTGCCAATCAATTGGATCATGCCTGGCTTTGGAGTGATTTTCCATGCCGTAAGGAATTTGGCGGACATGATATTGGAGTTGATGTTGTTTGTCATACTAAGAACGATGAATATTGGGCAATTCAATGTAAATGTTATGATAGTGGAACAACGATAGATAAATCTGCCGTTGATTCATTTATTGCTACAAGTGGGAAATCTTTTAGTGACGGACTTGTCACAAAAAGATTTACTCGCCGTTATTGGGTAGACTCCCTTCCAAAGGCTCTTAATAAAAATGCAGAACTCGCAATGCAAAATCAGATGCCTTCTATTCAAAGAATAGGATTGGATGCTTTAGGAAATTCAACTGTAGATTGGGAAAAAATCTATAAAGGCAAGAATGGTAAAGAAGCTCTTCAGGAAAGAAAAGAATTAAAAGACCATCAGAAAGAAGCAATTGAGAAAGCTACTCAGCATTTTTGTATCAATGATAGAGGTAAGCTGATAATGGCTTGTGGAAGTG
>JAHAZA010000104.1 GCA_018385415.1 Treponema sp.
GCTATATAATAGAGTATAAAATAAGTAAAAATGTTGCCAAATAATTAAAATCGAATTATAATTCATTTAATAGAATATTTTGCAATTTATAAATACATTCAACGTTCTTGTAGTGTAATTGGAGGAATTATGGCAGCTATTGATTCACAATATCAGTTGGTAACATTTCAGCTGGGAGAAGAACTTTACGGTGTTGACATCATGGATGTTAAAGAAATCGTAAAAATCCAGGCTGTTCGTCCAATTCCTAATGCTCCATATTATGTAGAAGGAATTTTTAATCTTCGTCGTGAAATTATTCCTGTAATCAGTTTACATAAACGCTTTAGACTTCAGAAGGCCGTTCTTGATGATGATAATGAATTCGAAGGTGGATTCATCATTCTTAACATTGATGGTAATAAAATTGGTGTAATTATCGACCGTATTGCCAGAGTAGTTTCTGTTAATACAAGCGATGTGAAAGCTCCTCCTCAGATGCTTAGCGGAATTGGTACTGAATATATTCAGGGTGTAATCAGACAGGAATCTGGACAGTACCTCATTATGCTTGATATAAGAAAATTGTTTAATGCAAAAGAATTGCAGAATATCATTGATATGAAATAATTCATATTTATAATTTAATTTTCTTATAGGTAAAAAATGATTCAAACATTTAGTTCAACAATTCGCAGAAGGGAAATGGATGCAGTATTAACCTGTATGGTTGACGAAAAAATCGGTCCTGGGGAAATAAATTCACGTTTAATCACAACAGTAAAAGAATTTTTTGGTGTTGCAGGAGCTTTTGCATTAAGAAGCCCTGATATAGCTGTTACTTATGCATTAAAAGCTTGTGGAATTGAACCTGGTGCTAAGGTTATGATTTCTGCACTTGCACCTGGCTGGCAGCTTTTTGCAGTTAAAGAAGCAGGTTATGAACCATTAATTCTTGATGTGGATCCTGCTACAGCATGTATGACAGCTTCCATTATTGAAGAAGGAATAAAGAATGGAGGTCGTGTTGTTATTCTACATGAACCTCTTGGAATCCTTCCTGATTTTGAACCAATTCTTGCTCTGGGGATTCCTGTAATTGAAGATGTATCACAAAGTGCTGGTGCTATGATTATTACTTCTCAAGAAGAAGGTGGTCAGAATAAAAAAGAAGAGAGTGACGGTGAAGAAGTAAAGGGAAAGAAAGCTGGTACTTTTGGTATTTTCTCAATTTGTGCTCTTGAAGAACATGATGTAATTACAGCAGGTGGTGGTGCAATTGTTATGAGTCCAGGAAGAAGGGAATGGCCTGTATTAAAACAGCTGTCTGATGATTTGACAGGTATTCAAATGCTTCCTGATATTAATGCTGCTTTAGCATTAGTACAGTTCAAGGAATTTAAACGAAACGAAACTCTCCGTAAAGAAATTTTTGCATTATATAATCGTTCGATTATGGCTGGTAAAAACAAGACTTTTGTTCGTGATCTTGAATACGGCTCTACAGCATATTCGTTTCCAATTATATTGAACAGTGGATTTAAAGAAGTAAAACAATATGTCTCAAAGAAAGATGTAGAAATCCGCAGCGCTTTTGCTGATTCAATTATTGGTGTTCTTGAAAAAATGAAAGAAAATCTTCTTGAAGAAGAAAAACTTCCTTATGATTATTCAAATTGTAAAAGTGCCAAGTCTTTATATTTAAGAACAGCATTATTTCCTTTATATCCAAGACTTACAAAATCTCAGATTGATAAAATATCTAAGATTGTGGGAACTCTTCCATAAATTATAAAAATGGATAACTGTCTCATTGTATATAACACATATAAAGAAGAATCTCAGGAACTGGCAAAAAGTATACAGGTTTACTTGAAGGGAAAGAATATATTTTCTTCCTTGCTGGAGTTTAACGGCTTTTCAAGTTTTTATCCGTTTACTAGTTATGATTTTGTGATTACTTTGGGGGGAGACGGAACTGTATTGTTTGCCTGCAGAGGATGTGCTTCACTAGGTATTCCTGTTTTTCCGGTAAATCTTGGGGAGTTTGGTTTTATTGCAGGAATTCAAAAAAATGAATGGAAAGAATCTTTAGACAGATATCTTGAAGGTAAACTTGCAATTGAAAAAAGAAGTTTACTTTCATATAGTGTAATTCGTGACGGAGCTGAAATTATTTCTGGATGTGGATTAAATGATATTGTTGTATGTTCTAAAAGTCCTGCCCGTGCAATAAGTTTTGATCTTGCCTGTAATGAGATTTCATTAGGACAGTGTAAAGCAGATGGAATTATCGCAGCATCATCTACTGGTTCTACAGCATATTCTGTTTCTGCAGGTGGACCAATTGTTGACCCTGAACTTGATGCAATTGTATTAACTCCAATCAATCCGTTTTCTCTTTCAATGAGGCCATTGATTATAAATGCCAACTCTGAGTTGTCAGTCAGAATTATTCCTTCTCGCGAAAAATGTGTTAATTTGACTGTTGATGGTCAAATGCCATATGAACTTGTAGCAAATGATATTATAAAAATTACACGACTTGAGAAGCCTGCATTACTTGTTGGAACATCAAAAGAAAATTTTTATAATGCCTTAAGATTTAAGTTAAACTGGTCTGGAGGACCTCATGCTTGAAGATCTTTCAATTAAAAATTTTGCTTTAATCGATAGTGTTAATATAGAATTTAATAAAGGGTTTACAGTTCTCTCTGGTGAAACCGGTGCCGGTAAATCCATTTTAATTGGTGCACTTTCATTTTTGTTGGGAGGAAAGGCCAGTGTAGATCAGATTCGTTCTGGTTGCCAGGAGGCAAGTGTTACAGGAACATTCCTTTTACCTCCACACAATCAGCTTGATGATATTCCTTTAAGTGATGAGGATGCTGAACCTAGAACTGCAAGACAATGGCTTTCTGTACATGGTATTGATCAAGAAGATGAAAGAGTTATTATCAGACGTTATGTTCGTGATAATGGAAAAACTGCTGCGTGGATTTCTGGAACTCCAGTAACTCGTGCTGATCTTCAGAGTTTTTGTTTTTTTCTCGTTGATATTCATGGACAGCATGAACATCAGTCTTTGATGAAGGTTACGGAGCACAGAAAGTTTCTGGATAGTTATGCTGGAATTACAGCAAAGGTTGCTGAATTTACAGATTTGTATTCAAAGTTAGTTGAAAAACGAAAAACACTTGCAGCAATGAATACTTCTGATAAAGAAAAAAATCAGAAGATAGAAATGCTTTCATTTGCAGTTAAAGAAATTGAAGATGCAAAATTAAAAAACGATGAAGATGTTGAGCTTGAAGCTGAACAGGCAAAATTAAGTTCATTTGAAAAGTTATATACAGAGATAGAAAATATTTCTGGTTTATTAAGTGGAAATGACGGCTCAGGAATTGTTGAGCTTTGTAAAAAATTGCGTGGATCATCTGAAAAAGCTTGTAATTTGGATAGTTCCCTTAAAGAAATTGATTCAAGAATTGAAAATGTTTTTTATGAAATGTCAGATCTTTCTGAGGAAGTTAAGTCATATTCCAGAACCTTGGTTTTCGATCCAGAGCGACTGGCGTTTGTTCAAGATCGCTTAAGTTTGATTTATAACCTGAAGAAAAAATATGCTTCTAATATTAATGCACCTTTAAAAGAAGTTTTTGCGTATTTTGAAAAGGCACAAAATGAACTTGAAGCATTGGCAAACTCATCAGCAAATATCGAAAAGCTTTCTAAAGAAGTTTCAGAGCTTGAAAAAGTTGTATACAAAGCAGCCAAAGAGCTTTCATTAAAACGAATGGAAGCTAGTACAAAGATGGCTTCCAATGTTGAAGCTATTTTATCTACACTTGGTATGAAGGGAACAAAATTTGCAGTAAGCATTCAGGAAAAACCAGGAACAGAAGTTGTTCAGAAATGCGGTCCTTATGGTCTGGATAATATTGAGTTCCTTATCAGTGCAAATCCTGGGTCTCCTTTACTTCCACTTGCAAAAATTGCTTCTGGTGGTGAATTAAGTCGTGTAATGCTTGCACTCAAAACAGTCTTTGCTTCTTCTGATGGTGTTCCAACAATGATCTTTGATGAAATTGATACTGGTATTGGTGGTGAAGTTGCGGTAAGTGTTGGAAGTCATATTAAAAAACTTGCAAAATCACGTCAGATTTTTTGCATTACACATCTAGCGAGTATAGCAGTTTATGCCGATAATCAGATAAAGATTCAGAAAGGTGTAAATAACGATATGACAAGCACTTCTGTTACTCCTATTGAAGGGGATGCAAGAGTTGCTGAAATTGCCCGTATGCTTTCTGGAGATGCCACAAGCAGTGAGTCACTTGAGCATGCTCGATCGATGCTTGAAAAATTCGCCTGATATCTGATTATATGATATAATTAATTTAAGAGGAACTTTATGGCAAAAATCACAGATGATGCTAGACAACAGTTTAATCAAGAGGCCGAAGGCTATAAGAGGCGAATCAATGAATGTCTTGAAAAAGAAAAAAACATTTTAACTGTAATTAAGGGTAACGCAGCCGGCGCTGCTTATCAGAAAATTATGCTTGCAGAAGAAATGATATATGTTGCTACATTGTATATTGCCATCAATGGAAGTTCTCTAAAAATTCTTAATGTAAAAAATAATGACTCTTTAAATGACGCCCGTAAAGTTCTTTATAAAGCAATCATTTACCTTGAAGAAATTGTAACTAATTCTATTAATATTGCTTACTCTGAACTTGCTGATAATATGGCTTCAATTGCAAATACACCTATTCAGAAACGTTATGAGCTTGTAAAAAAGCTAGGGCTTGCAATTCAGATGGTTATTGATGGATTTGGTGATAACAGTAAATGGAAATGGTCTTTTGTTGAACTGAACGGAAGATTTGCTGTTGTTGCAAAAAATATGCTTGATATGAAAACTGCTGTTAAGGATTATTTTGATCCTAATTCTCAGGATTATGATACTACAGTTCTTTATGTCAGACTTGTAAAGAAATTGCTTGAAGATTCAGCAACTGCATATCGTGACCGTTATGAACTTTCTACGAGACGTATTGATGATATTAATGCCGGAATTAACTTCCTTCTTGCTTTAAGAAGAATTGAAGTTGCTCTTGGTAGTTCTGATGAAGCTGAAGAAATTAAGAAAAAAGCCATAACCTGGAAAAAACTTATGGAATCAGATCAGAAATCAGGAAAGAGTAACTAATGCGTTCCTTTCTTTTCTAAATTCATTTTTTCTCTTATTATTATTGAATCTCAAAAGGAATTTTTATGTTAAACAAAAATCTGGTTTTAAAAATATTTGAAGCTTTTTCTATTGAACGATGGAATGATCTTATTCGTCCTTTTGACCTGATTGAAATGGATAAAGCTGCAGAAAAAATGGTTCTTGCATATATTATAGGTAAATATGAAGAAAATGCAGGCAGATATATTAACTGGACCTGGATGATTCATGCATCATTCTTTGATTTACTTGTTAAGATTGCGTTATGTGATATTAAAGCTCCTGTACAGGCTTTGATTAAGTCTGAATATCCATCTGAATATATGCGGCTCAATGAATGGGTGTTGAATCAATATAAGAGTCTCATTGATGATAAGGAATTGTTCAGAAATTTTACAATTTATGTTGGTCAGAAAGCTGGTTCAATTCCCGTTAGAGAAGAAGATAAGCTGACTTTTCATGTATATCGTGCCGCTCATAAATATTCTACAATGCGTGAACTTGAAATGATTAAGCCTGTCAACGAATATGTTCGTCTTGCAAAGGTAGAACAGGAACTTAATCATGATATTCAAAAATATCTTGATTTAAGAGGATTGCAGTTACTTGCTACAAAACAACGTCCTTTTGAATTTCTTTTAAAAATTGAACAGCTTAGATTCCAGCGAAGATGGAATCAGACTCCCCGTGTTCCAAATACAAGCGTTCTTGGACACAGTTATTTTGTTGCAATACTTACAATTTTATTAAGTCGTGAAAATTCAAATAAGCTTTGTGAAAAAAGAATTTACAATAATTTTTTCAGTGGTTTGTTTCATGATCTTCCTGAGGCAGTTACTCGTGATATAATAAGCCCTGTAAAGCAGGCGACAGATGAACTTCCACAGATTGTAAAACATATCGAAGATGAAATTGTAAATAAAGAACTTGTTCCACTTATGGAATCTTTTTATGCTGATGAATTGATGTATTTTACAAGCGACGAATTTCAAAATCGTATTTATGTAGATGGAAAAATCCAGCATGTTAGTTTTGAAGAATTAAACGAAAAATATAATGATGATAAATTTAATCCTGTTGATGGAAAACTTGTCAGATTATGCGATCATGCATCAGCTTTGCTTGAGGCAGATATTTCAATTAAACATGGAATTACATCTCAGCATCTAGAAGGTGGTCGTGATAATACTTTAGTAATTTATAAAAAAGGGACTGTTATAAACGGAATTGATGCACATGCATTATTCACTAATCTCGTTTATTAATTTCTATATCTGGTGGTGAAAGTAAAATGAAAACAAATCGTGTAAGTGGAATTTTAATGCATCCCACATCATTCTCTGGTGTTCCTGGAATTGGAACAATAGGAGAAAAAGCTTTTGCATTTGTTGATTGGCTTGAAAAGGCAAATCAGAAATTATGGCAGATTCTTCCTTTGGGACCAACTGGATATGGAGATTCTCCCTATGCTTCATTCAGTACATTTGCAGGAAATCCTTTGATGATTGATCTTGATCTTCTTGTTAAATCTGGTAGAGCTTCTCAGCAGTTGATTAAAATTCCTGATTATATAAAGGATGACGGACCTGTTGATTTTGGCAGTGTAGTCTGGTGGAAGCTCCCTGTTCTTAATGAATGTGCAAAGTGGTTTTTGAATAACTCGTCTAAAGAAGATAAAATTTTATTTGAAGATTTTAAAAAGGAAAATGCAGAATGGCTTTCAAGTTATGCAAATTTTATGAGTATAAAATCTTTTTATGATAAAAAAGCACAAGATGAAAAATTGTCAGGAATCAAAACTGTCTGGTTTAATTATTGGCCACAGGAATTAAGTTCATGTAATCCTGATGCTGTTTCTAAATGGAATAAAGAACATTCTGAAGAAATTGAAATCATTAAAGTAATTCAGTTTTTCTTTTTTGATCAGTGGAAATCTCTAAAAAAGTATGCAAATGAAAAGGGAATTTCAATTGTTGGTGATATTCCAATTTTTGTTGCAGCAGATTCATCTGATGTATGGTCTAATCAGAATATGTTCCAGCTTAATGAAAATGGTGTGCCAAAGGCTGTAGCCGGCGTTCCGCCTGATTATTTCAGTGCTACAGGTCAGCTTTGGGGAAATCCTTTATATGACTGGGATGAAATGAAAAAAGATCATTACAGCTGGTGGGTTAATCGAATTTCACATATGCTGGGACTTGTTGATTATATTCGTATTGATCACTTCAGAGGTTTTGAAGCTTATTGGTCAGTTCCTTTCGGTGAAGAAACAGCTATAAATGGAAAATGGATTCCAGGACCTGATCATTCTTTGTTTGAAGAAATTAACAATCAGTTGGGAAAACTTCCTCTTATTGCTGAAGATCTTGGTGTAATTACTGATGGTGTTCGAAAACTTCGTGATGATTTTAACTTCCCTGGTATGAAAATTCTCCAGTTTGCATTTGATCCTGGGGAAGCTGGAAAAGATGGAATGGTTAATGCATTCCTTCCTCATATGTATATTCAAAACTGCATAGTATATACAGGTACGCATGATAACGAAACAATGCAGGGATGGCTTAATAATGCTTCTGATGCACAGGTTAAGGTTGTTGCAGAATATGTTACAGGAAAAAAGCTTAGTGAAAACATAGCTAGAAAAATGAGTGACAATAAGGAACTTTGTCCAATGCTTATTAAAACAGCTATTGCATCATCTGCAAATATGGCTGTATTCCCATTGCAGGATTTGTTTGCAATAGCTGATGAAGGAAGAATGAATGAACCAAGTACAGTTGGTAAAAACTGGAAGTGGCGTTTTGATACAAATCTTCTTTCTGATGAAAAAGCTGAAGAGTTGAAATTCCTTTGTGATCTTTATGGACGCAATATTTAAATTATAAATTTTGAAATTTATTTTTTAAGTATTCGACTATATTTTTCAAGTGAAATATCTGTTGTAAAACCGTCATCCTCATAAAGAAAATATTCTGTTCCTGCAGGGGCATTTCCTATTAGAGATAATTTTTTTGTATCAATTAAGCTTGTATTTAACGAAGGTTTAGCAAAAGGTACAATATGATTGTCTTTGATAAAGAATACAACTGACTCTAATGGGACAGAAATATAATGATCACCCTTTGTTAAAGATTTCTGTTGAACAATTTTTGAATTTTTCCATTCAACCATAAGCATATTTTCAGGAAGGTATACATAGCGACCAGATGCGTTTTGGGTGTAAACAGGGCAAACCATGATGGCATCTCCAAGCATGATCTGATCTTCTATATTGCATGCATGTTTGTCATTCTGGTAATCAAAAGACAGAGGTCTGAAATACATTCCATTGTTAATGCTGGCTTTTACAAACTCACTATAAAAATAAGGAATTAGACTGTATCGTAAATCCATCATGCTCTTAAATTCTTTTACATTTTCAAACTGGTAAAATTCCTGACGCCTCTTATTTTTAGCACTGTGATTTCGGCACAGAGGTGTGAACAATGCAAAAGAAAGCCATCGCATCATTAAATCTCTGCTTGGTTCTCCATTAAAGCCGCCGATATCACTTCCTGTATATAAAAATCCTGTCATATTCAGGCTGGCCATCATATGAAGACTTAATAAAATATTTGACCAGAAAGAATGGTTGTCTCCAGTCCAAATACCACCATATCTATGTGCTCCAATAAAGGAGCTTCGTGAATACATTAATATTCTTTTGTATGGATGTGTTTTAGAAAAGTTTTCTGATGCACTTCTGGTCATATTGTAACCGAAAAGATTGTGGACCTTCTCATGTTTAACTAGAACAGAACCATTTTTTGAAGTTTTTGTTTCTGCAAAATCTCCAGCATCTTCTTTTGATACTTTATGAAAGAATAATTTTGTATCATCTTTACTGTTACATACAGAGCCTGGAATTGCTGTAAACTCAAAAAATCCGTTTATGTCTAATGCTTTGTTCTTGCATTCATCAAGTTTTTCAAATGCTTTATTTAATCCCTGCTTTGAATAAAAGGTTGCAGGCTCGTTCATATCATTCCAAAACCCTTCAATACCAGCATCTGTAAGTCGCTTGTAATGTTTTCCAAAAAAATCTCTGCCTTCAGGATTTAAAAAATCTATAAAGCAGGAATCACCAGGCCAGACTCCTGCAACAAATGGTTTTCCATCTTTATCATTACAAAAGAAAGGTTTTCCGTTTTCGTAAACATCGTATCCTTCAAGTTTTTTAATACCTGCATCGATGATTGGAACAAGTCTGATTCCATGCTTAAGAAGTTTCCTATTATATTTTTCAAAAGCAGGAAATTTTTTTGAATCAACAGTAAAATCCTTGTAATCCTCCATGTAATCAATATCCAGACATACACTGTCTAAAGGAAATTTATGTTTTTTATAGTTTGCTATTACAACGTCGATATCTTTTTTGTTTTTATATCCCCATCGGCTTTGATTAAAGCCAAATGCCCATTTAGGTGGAATGTAACTCTGGCCGGTAATCTGTCTTAGGTTTCTAACAATTTCTTTGAGAGTGTTAGTTTTTGAATCTGATGTAATTACATATATGTTCAGGCTTTTATGTTCAGCTTTTACTGTAAGATAATCTTTTTCAGAAAATCCTATGTCATAAATTATTTCACCAGGATAATCAAAGAAAATACCAAATGTTGTCTTTCCGAATATTATAAGAAAATTATGAGCACCATAAAGGCTTTCACTTCCTTCATCCTGGTTTGGATTATCAAGACACCAGCTTCTGAATTTAGAGCCGCGAAGATTTATTCCTTTCATCGTCTGTCCAAGACCATAAATAATATCTTCATCCTTTAAAGAATATTTCCATTCAAATTTTTTTGTATTACTGAGTTTTCCGAAAGGAATTTTTCCTTTAGAAGAATCAATGGCTGCAATAACTGAGTAAGTGTTGAAAGGTTTCCCAAAAGTGTATTTTTGTATCATATAATCC
>JAHAZA010000106.1 GCA_018385415.1 Treponema sp.
AGAAAGTGTTTTTACCTGATACTTACGATATTCTCCTTCTGCTTTTTCCATAGCTTTTTTGTGGCTGATTTTCCCTGCACCTTCCAGAACCTCTTCGCCAACAGACTGAATCGTGCGGTCAAGCTGCGCCACATAATCACTCATGTACATTTTATTGTGGTTTTCAGCCTGATACTCTGCCATATCGAAGAAAGCAGAAACGAGTGCATTTAGTTTTTTCAGTTCCTTTTCCGAAAGATAATTCTTAGCTATCCGAACATCTTCAAGTGAAACATCGGCACCTTTGAAAGAAGTAAGCCCCATAAACTCTTTTTGGCTGTCTGCACGGTCATAGATGATTTCTGCTGCGGTCTGGCGGTTTACCGCATAATGAAGCTTGTTCTGAACCATCTTGAAAAATGCGATTGACTCGGACGACTTCGGATTATAATCAACGCTCGTAGCATACAAATCCAAAACCTGACGGTACATCACTTTTTCAGAAGAACGAATATCACGGATGCGGGCTAAAAGCTCTTTCCAATAATCACCGCCGCCAGCCTGCTTAAGCCGCTCATCATCCATTGTAAAGCCTTTGCGGATGTATTCATTAAGCCGCTTAGTCGCCCACTGGCGGAATTGAGTTGCAATTTTGGACTTAATGCGGTAGCCCAAGGAAATTATCATATCGAGATTATAATATTCAACCTCTCGTTCAACACTTCTATTGCCTTCAGTTTGAACTGTTCGGAATTTCCGAACAGTTGCTTCTTTTGTGAGTTCACCTTCCTCAAAAATATGCTTTATATGTTCGCTTACATTTGCCTTGCTCGAACCATACAAGTCCACCAACTGAGCCTGCATAAGCCAGACAGTTTCGCCTTCAAATCGGACATCAATAGATATTTTTTCATCTGAGGTCTTGAAAATTACGATTTCGCTTTTGGTTTGTGTGGGCATTATCATAAATCTCCTTTTAGATTTATATCTAGTTTTTCAAAATCCTGATATAAAAATACCAGAATATTCCGCATAATAACTGCATCTTTTGCAGGTAGCTTACTTTATAAATGGATTTACATAATGATTTTGGAGAAACATGATCATCTGTTACAGTTCCATATTTTCCACAAATTCTGCAATATCCTTTTTCTGCACCATTTTTAAGAGCTTTTACATTAAAGTTTACTGCGGAAAATTGAATTTGAGTATTCTTCATTTATTCTCCAAGTTTTTCGCACAATGGCAGCATTTTTTCGATAGCGGCGACAATGCGTTTTTGCTCGGCAATGGGTGGAAGGGGGATAACACCTTTATACAATTTATCATCATTTATTGCCGGATATGCAACACCTTTCGAATTTTCTGTATCATTTGCGTAATTATCAAATGATGGTGAAAGTAAATAATAAAATAAATATTGATTATTTATTTGAGGATAGCAAGCTAAAACTGCAAATCCAGTACTTGCGATAGGCTCTTTTTCAAAGTCCTTATCAATAATGCACATGTTATGTAAGTACGGCCTTACGGTCGCATAAATAATATCACCCTTTTTCACAATTTTTCTTGCCCTTGAAGGAGCCTGCTCTGGTGAAACAAAGTTTTCTTTATCATTTAACTTTTGATGCAGATTATCTATTGAACCAATATCAATATAACTGAATTCTTTATCAGGTGCTTTTTGACCGTTGTTATAAACAATTTCCCCCAATCGACACCAGCACCAACTTTCTGGAATCTCAAAAGGAATCTCGTCTTCTGTAATGTCACACGGATTCGAGCCAGCTAACGCTGTCTCTTTTTTTGATTTCCTTTTTCCAGATTTTGTGTTTATTGCCAGCGAAGCTTCAAGGCGCAAATCCAATCCGTGTGACAATTTTTCTTTTCTTATTTCTTCCAGCAAATCCCGTGCGTTGCCTTCGCTGGAAATTTGAGGAACTAATTTACCCTGCACGGCTTCCTGTAAAAGTGCGTTTTTCAATTCTTTGACAGTCATAATATTAATTCCAATTATCTTTTATGATTTGCAAAAATTGCATTTCACCATGATTGTATATATGTTCAAAAGTATCTACCTTTGTAACAAGTTCAAAAACAGATGGCTGCATCCATTTAATACATTCAAGTATTAAATCGTGTTTGGACTGTAAATCATTCCAGTGACAAATTCTTTCATAATGATATACTCTGTTACGCAGATTGCGTATTTGTTCCATTATATTTTGTATATTAGCAGAATTTTTTTGTACTTTAGGGCAATTTTTGAAACCATATTTAATAATTTTGCTTTGAAAAGCACAAGAAGAATATCTTTTTGAAAAAAAAGCAGTCCAAAAACCCAATGAAAGCTCTGACACTATCCGTTCATGCGTTATTGCTTTTCCGCCATCTGAAATTCTCTTCTTTACTTCTTCAAGCTTATTAATGGCCGAATCTGACAGAGGAATTATTGTATACCAATCGTTTCTATTGCAAAATTGAGATAGAATCTCATCTATTTTGTTTCGGAGACATATTTCAAAAAAATGCAAAGAGCTATAAAGTGCCCGACATAATTCTATATTGTATAAATACCTAGCTAATGTTTCTTCATAATTCTCACCATTGTTTTTATATGCACTAAGACGGCTTGCCGTTAGAGCTTTTTCTATATTCAAATGAAATTCTTGTTTCATCTTAACCTCGTTTTCTTGACATTTAATCATTTTTGCCTTATATTATCAATGTGGGCCGCGGGATTCCTTCTCCCTGCCTTGAGCGGGTGGTCTATCGAAAGATAGCGTAGGGACCGCGGACGTGTTTTTTTAAAGTCCGAGTTCTGGTTTTTATCAGCCTGAGGCAACGAAAGGGCATCTTCGGATGCCTTGTTTTGTTTTAACTCTTTTGCCGTCATGGAC
>JAHAZA010000109.1 GCA_018385415.1 Treponema sp.
CGGTTGAAAATACCGCGGTGGTTAACATGGATTGTAATTTTTTCAACGCCGATTGCATTAAGGGCAGCTTTCATTACGTTAAGGATTTCAAAGTCACTTACAGCACTGTCTGAACCTACAGTATCAATGTCGCACTGAACAAATTCTCTGTAACGGCCAGCCTGTGGTTTTTCTCCGCGCCATACTTTTGAAATGTGATAACGTTTGAAAGGAAGATAAAGTTCTGCAAAATGTTCTGCAGTAAAACGTGCAAATGGAACTGTAAGGTCAAAACGCATTGCAACATCACGACCACCATTGTCTTCAAATCTGAAAACCTGTTTTTCAGTTTCACCGTTACTTTTTCTCAAAAGAATTTCTGTGTATTCAAGAACAGGTGTGTCAATTGGAACAAATCCGAATGAACGGTAAACTTCTGTAATTTTTTCCTGTAATGTAGCACGCTGAATCTGTGCTTTAGGAAGGAAATCTCTAAAACCTTTTAATACTCTTGGTTGAATTAAGTCACTCATGCATTAATACTAATAAAAATTTAAGGAATAAACAATAACCTGTCAGTTTAATGAAATGCTTGATTTTTGGAGTAAGTTAATTACTCTGAAAAAAATCAGTAAACTGAACGCCGGCACCGTTTTCAACTGATACAGAAAGTGTTTTTCCGATTACAAGATCGTAATATTCAGGAGAAATACCTGGAGTAAGAACTTTTTCGGTTCGTAAAATTCCTATATCTCCTTTTGAAATTACATGACCTTTATCAAAAGCTTTCATAAAGTGTAGGCTTCGGTTTGTTCTTCCATAATTTTGACTTTCAGCAGGTGCAAGTTCTTTAATGCCAGTGCCAAGAACTTTCTGAATTTTCTCTTTTCCATATTGTTCTGAAAGCTGTTCTATAATCCGTCTGGTTCCTGCATCTTTCCCATAATGATTAATTGATGCAATTGCCTGATTTACAGTGTGGCTCATAAATCCAAATTGCTCAGGCTCAAGAGCTACAGGATCATCAAGGCCTTCTGTTTTGCGGCTTAAAGTGATGTGTTTTTCGATGATAGTACCTCCAGCTGCAATGGAGAGGGCAGGTACTAGTATTGGGTCAAGGCTGTGATCGCTTACACCACATGGAATGCCGAAAACAGCTGAAAGATTTTTAATAAGGTTAAGGTTGTATTCTTCTTCAGGGGCCGGATAGCTTGTGATGCAGTGGAGAAGGCTTACATTTTGTTTACCAACGATGGTAATTGCTTTTTCTATATCACTTAAAGTTGAGACGCCGCTTGAAAGAATGACAGGTATTTTTTCTTTCTGATTTTTTCTGTATTCAGCGAGGAATTTAAGCATGGGATAATGATTAAGTTCTGGAGATGCAATTTTTATTGCATCCGGGTGAATTTCTAAAAGCTCCTGAAGGCTTTTAAGACCAAAAGGTGAGCAGATGAACTTTTTCCCTAGGGAATGTGTATAATCCAGCATTTCTTTGTAAAAACTTACAGGACATTCCAGTTCCTTAAAGCGCTGGTAAAGCGGTATATTACCAGTAGGAAGCTTTACAAAGCCAGTATCTGGATGAAGAATCTCTTCTGCATAAACCCATTGAAATTTAATAAAATCAGCACCGGCATTGCAGGAAGCATCAATCAGTGCTTTTGCTTTTTCAACAGACCCTTCATGGGAAGTTCCAATTTCTGCAATAATCATAATTTTATTATATACTAGATAAAAATATGTTTACAATACATTTTGCATAGGTTATAATATATTAATAAGTAAAAAATGTAATTTTCTAAGTTGGGGTTAGTACGTATATATGGCAAAAAAATTAATGCTTGATTTACCGCTTAAGCTTATTTTGACAGAAGCGGGAGCTTCCAATTTTATTAGTCACAAAAAAAATCTCAAAAAAATTAAGCTTGCTGATAATGTTGAGGAATATGGTGTTTCACTTAATAAATTCTCTCCACAGTCTGTTCAGAATATGCTTCTTCTTGAATATATTTCCAAAATTGAAATTTCCATGTCTGAATTTGTTTCAAAACGTCAGGAAGTAATGGATCTTTCAAAGCTCATTGTATATTCAGTTTTATATAAACAGTTTGACCGCGAAATATTTCAGGCATTTATTGCTTCAGATTGTGTAAGACGCCATAACCGTCAGAACCCAGCTCAGCTCATTGATGAAAAAACAAACATGGGAGAAATGAAGCTCCGTCAGATTCTTTCAACAAAGAATGGTCTTATCGAACAGACACGGAAAGCTATTCTTGCTCCAATCTGGAAAGCTATTATTTCTAATAAAGATTATTCCCCAGAAGAAAAAAACGTATACCTTTTAACTTCAGAAAAGTTTATGAATCGTCTTGGTCTTATGAACTGGTATATTATTACAAAATTCAGTAAAGACGAAAACTTTTCAGAAATGATTTCATCAGTAAGAAGTCTTCTTACAAAATATATGGATAAATCCAAAGTTGCAGAATATATTTCCGTAATGGTTATGGAACTTGCACTTAATAACGAAAATGCCAATATCCGTAAAGAAGCACAGCAGATGTATGCTGACCGGGATGACATCAGTACTCTTGTTCTTGATCCAGATGTAAGAAAGAAAATTGTTCGTGAACTTGAATCAAAGCACGAACAGGTATTCTTAAGCTGGAAAATTGGTGGTGGTTCAAGCTCTGTCGGAAAACAGGGAAGACTTCACATCACTTTGTACAATAAAGACGATGAGTTCCAGGAAGTAAAAGAAAACTTCGAAATGAAAGCTCAGGCAGATACTGCAAAACGTTCATTGGTAGACTTTTATCGTGAACTTCCAGAAGGACAGGAAGGAACAGACTTAGGTATGTACTATCTTTCTTATCTTGATGATGCCTGTAAAAAAGTTAATGTTAAATTTGAATCTTTGGTAAATCAGTTTACCGCATCAGGTTTGACAGTCATTAACTTGATTTTTAATTTCCAGAACAATGGATAATAATCCATTTATTTCATTTAAAATTAATTTTTTTCTCAAAGCTAATTTCATTGTAAATTTATTGATTTTTGGAATTTCTATAAATTTAGTATCATGTTCCAATACTGCACCAGCTATAGTAAATTGTGAAGCAAAAGTTGTTTTTGATTTTGAAAATGAAAAAGATACACCGAAGCAGAAAATGAATTTGTTTCTAAAAATGACAAGTGATGTCCGTCGTACAGAAACAATCAATGTAAATCATAATTCCTCTGGCCTTAAATGGATTGTTACTAATCCAATGATTAGTCAGGCTGATAATTATTATTATGCCGGTTACACAAATCTTCAGGGCGTATCCCAAAGCGGTGAACGTCTTCCTAAAGGTGAATATTCGATTAACTATATGGATAGCCAAGGCAGAGAAGAGTTTTCAAGCTTTAATGTTTTTTATGATGAAAAAATATTGAAAATGAAGTATCCCGAATTTCTGTCTTATATCAGTAAAGAAAATCCTCAGGTTTTTGTTGGTGTTTATTCAAAAGAATTGAATCTGATATATTACGGAAAACCAAGAGCTGAGTGGAATATTACAAAGGAAATGAAGGATTTAAATAGCTCTAAATTATTTAGTGTATATAATGATTCTGCATTTTTCAGAATATTTTTTATAATTGACAATAATGTTTTTGTAATGCCAAAAATTGAAAGAGTTGGTACAAATATTCCAACTGATGATGAAATTAAAATTACAGAGCAGGAAGAGAGAGCTAGAAATGAGCGATAAGGAAATTAATATGGAATCTGATATTAATGGCAAAATTGAAAAAAAAGATATAAAATCACTTTCATTTCGTACAATAAAGACTTTTGTTCTTCGTCAGGGGCGAATGACATCTGCTCAGGAAAGAGATTATGAAGAATTGTATCCTGTATGGTGTATTGATTATAAAGAAGAATATCTGGACTTTGAAAAGATTTTTGGAAATAAAAATCCTGTGATAATTGAAATCGGTTTTGGAATGGGAGCTGCAACAGTTCAGATTGCTAATAATAATCCTGACATTAATTATTTAGGTATTGAAGTTCATCGTCCTGGTGTTGGTAAAGTTCTCGGTGATATTAAGACAATGGGGTTAAAAAATCTTTTCATTATTCAATATGACGCACTTGATGTACTTGAAAAAATGATTCCAGATGAAAGTGTTTCAGGGTTCCATATTTTTTTCGCAGATCCATGGCCAAAAAAGAAACATCATAAAAGAAGACTTGTACAGAGACCTCGAACAAATCTTTTTGCATCAAAACTTAAAAAGAACGGTTATGTTTATTTTGTTACAGACTGGCAGGAATATGCGGACTTTGCTCTTGAGGAATTAAATGCAACCGAGAGTCTAAAAAATAAATATGACGGTTTTGCAGAACATCAGACATGGAGACCTGAAACAAAATTTGAACGTAAAGGTTTGAATGCTGACCGTGTTATTAATGAATTATTCTTTGAGAAAATATAATTAACAAAAATTGTGCAGGAATCAGAGCATCTGATTCCTGTTCTATATATAGAGGTGGGGAAAATGGATTTATTCGATATTAACGAAGCTGAGAAAGAAAGTAATAATAAACTTCGTATCAAAGAACTTGAAAAGTTGATTACCCGTTATCAGAAGTCTTACTATAATGGTGAAGGCGAAATTGAAGATAGTGAATTTGATAAGCTTTGGGATGAATTAAAAACTCTTGATCCAAAAAATTCCATACTTCATAAGGTCGGTGCAGACTCTGGCAATTTTGAGAAAGCAAATCATATTATGCCTATGGGAAGTCAGGAAAAAGCAGCAACACCAGAACAGTTCCTTGAATGGGCTTCAAAACATGTTTACCCGGAATATCTTGTTGAATATAAATTAGACGGTGCTTCACTTGAACTTCAGTTTGAAAAAGGAATTTTAATTAGAGCTGTAACTCGTGGCGACGGAACAATCGGTGATGACATTACAGCCAATGCAAAAGTAATGCAGGGGGTTCCTGCTGCTTTATATCGTGATGGTGAGAAAGTTGATTTTACAGGCGGTATTCGTGGTGAAGTTATTATGACCCATGATGTGCATGATAAATACTTTTCAGATAAAGCAAACTGTAGAAATGCTGCTAACGGGTTAATGAAACGAAAAGAAACGTCTGGTTGTGAATATTTAAAGCTTATTACATATGATGCACTTGCTACAGCTGATGCTCAACCATTTAAAGATGAAGAAGAAAAACTTTTGTGGCTTAAATCACTGGGCTTTAATGTAAGTCCACTTCAGATTTGTAAATCACCAGAAGATGTTATTAATTACAGATCAAAGGTTATGGAAATTCGTAAGTCCATTGAATATGACATTGATGGTCTTGTTATAAAAGAGCGCATTATCAACTTTGATGATGCAAAACGTAACCGTCCAGATCGTCAGATAGCATTTAAGTTTTCTCTTGAGGAAGCAATCAGTGTTGTAAAAGAAATCCAGTGGAGTGAATCAGGTTCTACTTACACACCTGTTGCAATTTTTGATCCGGTTGAGCTTGCAGGAACAACTGTACAGCGGGCAAGTCTTGCAAACCCTGATACTCTTAGAGCACTGGGAGTGCAGATTGGAAGCCATGTTGTTGTTGTAAAACGCGGAGAAATTATTCCAAAAATAGAACGGGTAGTGTTAGAAGAAAACCTTGATGGACTTAAACCTGTAGAATTTCCTAAAATCTGTAATGTCTGTGGTTCTCATCTTGAAGATGCTGGCTCAAGACTGTTCTGTCCTAATAAAGATTGTAAGAAAAGAATTCTTCACCGTATTTTTAAATGGATTGAGTGTATTGATATCAGAGATTTTGGAGAAGCACTTGTTAATGCATTGTTCAATGATGGTAAGATACAAAGTGTAAGTGATATTTATAAACTTACTGTTGATGATCTTGTTCCATACTTTGTTGGTGAAGAAAGTGCTGAGAAAGTATCAAAGGGAGAAAAAGTTTCTCTTGGTGCTCAGAAAGTCTTTAATTCTATTCAGGCTCATAGAAATGTACGTCTTGCAAGTTTTATTGCAGGATTTGATATTGATTCCATTGGTGAAACAATGGTAGAAAAACTTATTGATGGTGGTTTTAATTCCCTTGATAAAATTCTTTCTGCAGAAGAAGATGACTTTGCTGGAGTATATATGTTTGCAGAAATTACAGCTCGTTCATTAAAAGCTGGCCTTGTAGAAAATGAAAAGGAAATGCGATCTCTGGTTGAAAAGGGAATTATCACAATCGAAAGTCTTTCTGATGGAAAACTTTCAGGTCTTTCATTCTGTTTTACTGGTGAACTTAAAACAATGAAAAGACAAGATGCAGAATCCCTTGTAAAAGAAAATGGCGGCTCTTCAAAATCGTCAGTTACAAAAGACCTTTCATATCTTGTAACAAACGATACAACCTCCGGTTCATCAAAGAATATAAAGGCACAAAAACTTGGCATTAAAATTATAAACGAGGAAGAATTCCTTGAATTATTAAAATAATGCCAAAGTAACTTGTCATAAAAATGAACTTTAAGTTATATTTTTATTTTATTGATTCTTCTGTGGGCTGGTAAGCGTAGTTTTTAACAAATGAATCTGGTTCAAGGCAGACACTGTTCATTCTTACTTCCCAATGAAGGTGAGGACCTGTAGCTAAGCCTGTGGCTCCTGAAAGAGCAACCAGATCACCTTTTTTAACAATGTCGCCTTCTTTACATTTAAGCTCGCTTAAATGGTAGTAGATGCTGTAAAAACCTGGAAGATGTTCAATAATTACACTGTATCCAGTTACGATTCTCCAGCGAGCCATGACAACTTTTCCTGCGCCACAGGCAACTATTTCTGTGCCTGTAGGTACACCAAAATCAAGGCCTGCGTGATAGCTTGGAGCTTCCTTTCCGTTTGAATAAACAAAAGTGCGGGTCTGGCCAAATTCCGAAGTGATTCTTGTACCTGTTGTAGGTCTTATAAAACCTGTATATTCATAAACATCTTCTGGATTTACTGTTGCAAGCTGTTCATTTAATACTCGTGACTGTTCTTTTTTTTCAGGATTAGGATTACCTATAAGGTCTGAAAGCTTAGCATCAAGTTCAATCCTTTCATGAGGATATTTTTTAGGCGCAATAGTTACAGGAAGTTCAAATGAACTTTCTTCTTCATCATTAATAGAATATGTAACAGTGATTTTTGTGTTATCTTCAACAGCCTGCCATGACCACATTGGAAGGCCAACAAGCATTTCGGTAACATTTTTAGCTTTTGCATCTGGCTGAAGATAGTAGAAATCAGCCTTTGCAATAGTCTTTTTTCCTGAGAGTTTGGCATTTGCTTTTATATTAAGTTTAATATTTTTTTTGTGAGATTCAATCGTAAGTCTTACAAAGAATGCTTCACCAGGGTATGAAGTATCATCATAAGTTGCGGTAATATCGTATTTATCACCTTTGACAGTAAATTCCGTAGCAAATAAAAGTCCTGCTGTAAAAATAAGAAATGCAGTTAAAACAATTTTTTTGATTTTCATAATTTCCTCGATTTAATATTCTTTTGTCTTTAAGTATTAAACTGATTAAAGCCTATTTGAGAACCAGATTATTTTTGAATATCCAGTGCAACCAGCTGTAAAGTTTCCATACCATTAAAGACATTCCGTTCAACGTTGTAGACAAGGTTTATGTTATCTCCCACATTAAACTCACTATTTATTTTATCGGCAGCTCCCCAGAACATTACAGGAATTTTATGTTCACCTGAATCAAGGTTTAGCTTCAAGTGCTGTTTTTCAGTTTTACCTACAACCTGATATCCGATGATTTTAAGATTCTTTGACATGAATGTTAAGGTAGAATTGTTTTCACCATAAGGTTCAAATAAATCTACAATTTTAAATAAATCATGATTAATGTAGGAAGCAGGAAGCTCAGCATCAATAATAATATCATTGTCATTTTCATCCTGGAGATTGATGGAAAGAGCTGCTTTCTCAATCTGTTTCTGAAGTTCATGTAAATTGCTGACTGGGAGACTAAAGCCTGCAGCTTTTGAGTGACCTCCATAGTTTGAAAAAAGTTCAGCGAACTGAGAGAGAAATTGAGTGCATTCAAGTCCACGACAGCTTCGCATGGAACCGATGGCTGTCTGATCGTCAATGCAGGTTATAGTGATTGATGGAACATGATATTTCTGGGTAAGCTTTGAAGAAATTAAACCAATTACACCTCTGTGTATACTTTTTTCTACAACCAGACATATTTTCGAGAGTTTTTCATAGCTTATCTGGGCATTATAACTTGTAAGTTCAGTTGCGATACTGACAAGTGATTTTCGTTCGGTATTAAGACCGATAATCTTATCTGCAATTTCATTACGTTTTGAAGGCTCTTCTTCAAGTAGAATCTGAATTGAAAGTTCCGGCTGACCCAGGCGTCCTGTAGCGTTGATTGCAGGAATCAATGTCCAGGATAGATCTGTGGCTGTGATTCGTTTATTCAAAAGGTTCAGACGACTTAAAAGTTCTAGAAGACCTCGTCGGGCTTTTCCGCTGTTAATAATCTTAAGGGCATAGTTTACAAATATGCGGTTTTCATTCTGAAGGGGCATAACATCAGCAAGGGCTGCAAGACCTACCAGCTGAAGTTCCTGCTGTTCGTGAGCAGCAAAGGCTTTGTTTGCGATTTGCTGAAAATATGTAATGTAGATATTTACAAAGCCGTCTAAAAGTGAAGACTGGTTTTCATTGTAGCGGGCAATCTTTGATTTTTCGTTAAGCTGGTCAAGGGTAAGGTTTGCAACTGGTGGAATTATTTTTGCAATTTCAGGTCGTAGCTCAAATGTATTAAATTCAACTGCGGTGCCAAAAATTTCTTTTAAGGCTTTTTTAGTTTCTTTGTCATCCCACGTAAAAATTGACTGACCTTTAAGAAATTCGACAAGCTTTGTGTCACTTATTCTAAGACCATCTGTAATATTATCAATGGTAATATTGTCTACAACCAGATTGTTGTAAAGTTTGACACAATCAATTCTGTAACCGTCTTCAGTATTACAGGCATTTAAAAGACAGATTTCTTCTTTGTAGTAATCCAGGCTTGCATAGCGAAGAGCCTGGATAAGTTTAAAGGCAACTGCACAGCCTGAAATATCATGAAAAGGATATCCGGAATCGGAAACCTTTGGATTTATAATAATGCAGTTTTCGGGAAGTTGTTCCGGCGGATTGTGGTGATCAGTTACGATTACATCAATTCCAAGTTCAGTAGCATGAGCGATTTCCGGGCCATTTGCAATTCCACAGTCAACAGTAATAATAAGAGTACCATAGTTTGCTGCAAACTCATCGATTGTCTCAATGTTCATTCCGTAAGCTTCATCACCTAATGGAACTTTGAAAGTAATATCAATACCGATTGATTTTAAGTATTCATACAAAATTGTGGTACTGGTAATTCCGTCAACATCACGGTCACCAAAAATTAAAACTTTTTCGCCTTCATCTTTTGCGTCAAGAATTCGGTCTACAGCATCTTCCATCTGATTAAACAGAAAAGGATTGTGTAAAAAACGAAGGTCGTCTTCAAGGTAGAAAAGAATGTCATTACCTTTAGTAATTTCACGGCGGGCAAAAATGCTTGCGGTTAAAGAATCGATTCCATATTTTTGACAAAGTTCCTTAACTTGATCTTTTGTTATATCTTTTTTTATCCAGTTTTTCATAATATACCAATACCTGAGTGGAGGGTCTTGATTTTTGTTCCCACGCTGCTTTCTATGAGGGAATATACGAAGCCTTTAAGGTTTTCGATTTCTTCCTTTGAAAGTTTCATGTTTCGGGAAACTGAAGGTTCACATACAGAAGTCGCTTGAAGATAAACGACTGATCTTGAAGAAAGTTCTGAAAACATTAATCCTTCAGGATTGTCGAAAGAAGAGCTGTAACAGTCTGAACATACAAACCCGTTTTCGGAATGTGAATAATTTGCCCCACCTGTTCTATATTGTAGTGTATTTTGACCAAAAGTTCCACTAAAAAAAGGTTTATGACAGCGCTGACAAATAGAAGTATCCGGCTGGACTCCTAAAAGACCGATGTAACGCCAGAGAAATCTTATAAGACCTGATTGTCCATGTTCTTCATCAAGAAGATCAAGACCGTCAATAAAACCATTTAGCATAATAAAACACTCTTCTGAAGAGCCAGCACATTTTGTAGAAATTACAACTTCAACAGCAAGGGTTGCAGCCCATGTTTTAAAAAGACTTTCCCGAAACGTAAGGTGATATTTCTTTACGTCAAAGTCTGTGATTTTTGAGGAATGTTTAACTTCGTCATTGTAAAGATAAAGATTTCCGTAATTGAAAGGACTTACAAGGGAACGAAGCTTGCTTTTAGGACCACCATAAAGGACGCTTGTTAGAATACCTTCATCTTTGGTTAAGTAAGAGACAATGCGGTTATTTTCCCCTGTGTTTCTGACCGATAGAATTAATGCCTCTTTTTGAAAATTCCTCATATATATATCATATATTCTTTTTGAAAAAATTGACATTAATTTTTCAATAATATATAATAATTTTAATAAATTTCATTAAATTCGGGAGTCAATAATGATTTTTCCACTTGAACAGCTCGTTCAGTTTTCAGACAATGCTTACGAAATTACAGTTGCAGCAATCCGTCGCGCTTATCAGATGTCTATGGTAAAAGATCCACAGATTGAACAGAATGAAGATAAGGTTGTTTCTCTTGCAGCAAATCAGTTATTCAATAACAAAGTAACATACCGTATCGAAGAAAAATAATATAACTTGAAAAAAATTCCAGTAATCGTTATTTTTGCTCCAACGGCAACAGGAAAGACTGCGCTGACAGAAAAATTATTCGGTCAGGGTAGTCTTTTTTTTAAAGATAGGGCAGAAATAATCAGTGCAGATTCAATGGCTGTCTACAAAGATATGAACATTGGAACTGCAAAGCCAGATTTAAAATTGCAGAATCAGATTCCTCACCACATGATTGATATGGTCAGTCCCGACGTTCAGTTTGATGTAAGTGAATTTGTTGAAAAGGCAGATATTGCCTGTAAAGAAATTTATGAAAGAAATAAAATTCCTGTAGTTGCAGGAGGAACTGGTTTTTACATCCGTAATTTTTTACTTGGATTACCTCAGACTCCTGAAAGCGATTCTAAAATCCGCCACCAGTTAAAAGCAGAAGCAAAAGAAAGGGGGCTTGATTTTATGTATCAGAAATTAAAGACCGTAGATGAAAAGAGTGCAGAAAAAATTAATCCAAATGATGAATACCGCATTCTTCGAGCTCTTGAAGTTTTCTATCTTACAGGAAAGCCCAGATCAAGTTTTGAACTTTCTTCAAAGCTTCGGGAACAGTATGATTTTTTTACAATCATTCTCCAGCGTGATCGGGAGGAATTATACAAACGCATTGATATGCGGGTTGATATGATGTTTGATGAAGGACTTGAAAAGGAAGTGCAGTCTTTGATTGAAAAAGGTTATAGAAAAGAAATGCCTGGTATGCAGGCTATTGGCTATCGGGAATTTTTTATGAACCTTGAAACTATTGAAGAAGTCAAAGAAAAAATCAAAACTGATTCACATAAATATGCAAAGAAACAGTACCTGTTCATGAAAGGAATTCCTGAAGCCCGCTTTTACAGAATCAATGATGAAAATTACGAAAGTGTAACGGACATAATCAAAAATGATTTAGTTCAATGGTGTAAGTTAATTTATTAGAATTGCCAGCCTGCTGTCAGTTGTGGAAACTATTGTTCCCTATTGCAGTACAAGCTTCGTAGGATTGTCATTGCGATTGCTTCAGGAAAGTCTTTAATAACAAACTATTCATACACAATCACAATGACAAGCTGAAAAATTATAATGTAGCCATCAACCAGTCTTTAAACTTGTTGTAGTCATTTTCCATTGGAATAGCCTGGTCAGGAAGATTCATAATTTTCTGAAGTCTTTCTGGAATTACAGGATCTTTTCCAATTGCCTGTTTTACTGTTGCACCGAATTTTGCAGGGTCTGCAGTTTCAAGAAGAATACCAACCGCATTCTTGTTGATAATTTCCTTTGCCCATGAAGGAACATTTGAAGTAAGTCCAGGTTTTGTAAAATCGTTTTTAGCACCTTTTACAAGAGCTTCCATTCCACCGTTACGGATTTCGTCCCATGCCTTCCATGCAATAGCTCCGTGTGGATCAATTACATAGCCTGTCTTTTTGTGACATTCCTGAATACCGTTGATGATTCCGTCATTGTCTGTCCAATAAGAAGCAAACATGCTGCGTACTTCATCAAGTGAATACATTGCTGCAATTCTTTCGTAGTTGCTTGGTGCTCCTACATCCATTGCGTTTGCATATGTTTCTACAGATGGACGAGCTTCGTATTTTCCTGTAGCGATCCAGTCTGGAATTGTTCTGTTTGAGTTTGTTGCTGCAACAAATCCTGCAATTGGGGCACCCATTTTTTGTGCAATAAGACCAGATGTAAGGTTACCGAAGTTTCCTGATGGAACAGTCATGATGATTGCAGGATCCTGCATTTTATTTGAAACAGGAGCTTTTGCCTTTGCAAGGAGAGAAGCATACATGTAGTAGAATCCCTGTGGAAGAAGGCGAGAGATGTTGATTGAGTTTGCAGAAGAAAGACGGAATTTGCTTCTGAGTTCGTTGTCAACAAATGCTGTTTTTACAAGTTTCTGACAGTCGTCGAAAGTTCCTTTTACTTTAAGAGCACGAACGTTTCCTGTAAATGTAGAAAGCTGTTTTTCCTGCAGTGGAGAAATCTTTCCTTCTGGATAAAGAATTGTTACATCAATGCCAGGAACGTTGTGGAAAGCGCTTCCTACAGCAGATCCTGTATCACCTGAAGTTGCAACGAGAATGTGAAGGTTATCCTTATTTTCTCTGTTGAAATATGACATAACGCGGGCCATGAAGCGTGCACCAAAGTCTTTGAACGCACAAGTTGGTCCATGGAACAATTCGAGAACATATGTTGAAGGATCAATCTGATTCAATTTTGAAATAAATGGATATGCATCCTGGATGATTGCATCGAGATCTTCGTCAGGAATTTCTCCGGCACAGTAAGGTTTTGCCATTTCAAGAGCAACTGTTCTGAACGATGGTTCTATTTTACTCTGTAAAATACTTTCTGGCATTCTTGGAAATTCAACAGGAATATAAAGTCCACCTGTTTTAGAATTCATACCATTGATTACTGCAGTCTTGAAATCTACTTTTACTGAACTATCTCTTGTGTCTGTGTAAATCATATTAATAATCCTTATATATTTTATGTAAAATTACATTGAATAAACTAAATCATTGCAAAGATCCTTTGCAAGCTGTGTCTGGCATGCTTTATAAACAGCCCATTTATTTTTATCCACAACAGTTGATGTCTTAGTTACAGTGTAAATGTCTTTTCCTGTTGTCCAGTCAATTACAGTTACTGTTCCTGTAAGTGAAAGTGAATATCCGCCTTCAACTTCTTTAATGTCAGATGCGTATTTTACTTTTCCGTAAACGATGTACTTGTAGTAAGTTGAGCCTTGAACCATTTCTTTAGCTCTTGCATAAACTGCTGCAGAACCAGCATCGATTTGTTTATGGAAATCTGCATTCTGTGCCTGATAAGGATATCCGGCTCTCCAGAATTCTCCAACAAGATTTGATGAAGTAATACCAGAATCAACAATCATTTTTCCCTTCTGATCGTAATCAACAAGGTTTACAAGAATTGATTTCTTTACAAGAGCAAATCTTACCCGGCAAGGAACTTCAAGAGAAACTGCTTTTGCAAGTTTCTGGTTTGTAGAACTGTTGAAAGGAATTTCTGGTGAGAAGGTAATTACTGCATTCATGCTTGTAGGGAAAGTGGAAGGTTTATAAGAAACTCTTCCGTTTTCATCAGTAACTGCTTCGATTGTTTCGTATTCAATTACTCCGTCATTTTTGCCTGTAGGAACTTTTACTGAAAGAGTGTAGTTTGAGTATGGATTTCCATCGTTGTCTTTTACAGAAACAACAAATGGTTTTGCAAAAGGTGATCCTGCCATAGGTGCATCAGGTGCTGAAACAAGAGTAATATTCATGTTTTCAACTTCTTTTTTGAAATTTGAAACACTTACGGCTTCAATTTTTGCATCTTCAGATTCTTTTGAAGTGGATTCAGCCTTTGTTGTTGTGCATGAAGGTAGAGCCAATAAAACTGTAGAAATAAGGATAGTTGCATTGAATAATTTATAATTTTTTAACATTTTTTAAAATCCCCTTTTTTACCCAATTATACTTTACTAATATTTTTATATTTTATTATATATATAGGAAATATTCAATAAAAACTGGTAAACTATTGCGTTTTTTTTGGTTTTGACTACAATCGGAAACTATGAGACTTACATACGCCCAGATTAATTTAGGCAATTTTAAAAACAACATAAAAGGAATTAAATCCCTTTTTAAACCTGAAACAAAAATATGCGTTGCCGTTAAAGCAAACGGATATGGAAACGGAGCAGTTCAATGCGCTAAAGCTGCTAAAGAGGCTGGTGCAGATTTTTTAGCCATTGCTTGTGTTAGTGAGGGCATCGAACTTCGCCAGAACGGAATAGATTTACCTTTACTTATGTTAAGTCTTTGCTGTCCGGAAGAAATTCCTGAGGTAATTAAATATTCAATTACACCGCTGATTTTTGATAAAGAAATTATTGCTCTCTATGATGAGGAATTGGAAAAAACTGGTGCTTCTTTCAAATTTCCTGTGCATATGGCTGTTGATACAGGGATGGGCAGAGTTGGAATAAGACCTGATGAAGCTGGAGAAATAGCTTCGGCAATTGTTGATTCAAAGCATCTTTTGCTTGGGGGTATGTGTACTCATTTTGCAGTTGCTGACAGTCTTACTGATGAGGATATTGCATATACAGAAAAACAGTATGATGCTTTTCTTACTGCAATAAAAAATGTTGAACAGCTGGGAATTAATCCTGGTATCAGACACTGTTGTAACAGTCCTGCTGCATTAAATCATCCTGACTGGCAGCTTGATATGATCCGACCGGGAATTATTGTTTATGGATATTATCCTGATCAGATTACAAAAGATTATCTTTTGAAAAAGGGAATCGACATTGACTTGAAACCTGTAATGTCTTTAGTGTCTGGAGTCTGTGCAATCAGGCATTTTTCTAAAGGCCAGTCTGTATCTTATGGTCACACCTGGACCGCTTCTGAAGATACTGATATTGCAATAATTCCATGTGGCTATGGTGACGGATTTTTACGACGGTTTAACGAAATTGTAAAGCCTGTTATTAATGGCTGTGCATATTCAATTCGTGGAAGAATCTGTATGGATCAATTTATGCTTGACATTGGAAAATCCAATTCCAGTGTTAAACGTTGGGATAAAGTAATTCTTTTTGGTGATAAAAGTCAGGGAGCTTTTGTTGATGCACAGGATATCGCTGATGCAACAAATACAATTCCTTATGAAATTATGACAGGAATTACATCGAGAGTTGAAAGAGTTTACATAGAACAATAAATGCTTGAAAATCCTTAAAAGCTTATTTTATAAGAGTTTTGAGGATTTTTTTTACTTCACTGGCAAGATAGAAAGAGCCGGTAATAAGCAGATTATGTTTTTCTTTGCCTGAAAGTTTTATTGCATCAGAAATTATTTTTTCATAATCATCAGAATATGTAAAATTAATTTCTGATTCCTTAAATGCCTGTATCATTTTATTAACATCTGCACTTTTTGTTGACCCGGGTTTTGTAAGCTGAACATTTTCAAAAATACCTGAAAATTGTTTTGCAATGTGATTTACATCTTTGTCTGCAGCACAGGCAAAAACAAGATCCGCTTTGCATTCAGGAAAAAGGGAAGAAAGGGTATCAAGAGTAAGACCTATACTTTTTACAGTATGGGCTCCGTCAATTATTATACTGCATTCTGAATTTACAGGATTTTTTACAATTTCAAATCTGGCAGGCAGACTGACATTTGAAAGACCCTTTTCAATTACATCTTCTGAAATATTTTCATGAGTAAGCTTTACTGCTGCGGCTGCAAGAAAAGCATTGTATGCCTGAAAACTTCCTGTCATATGAAGATCAAAATTTAAAGGGCGTGAAAATATCTTTGAGTTGATTTTTACATTCATTGTTTTGTTTTCTGTGTTCCAGCAATATTTAAGGTCCTGTAATAATTCATCTGCAAAGAAAATTTCAGTATGCTTTTCTTCAGCCTTTTCTTTAAATACCTTGCGAACGGAAGGAATCTGGATTGCACTTAATACCGGAATTCCTTCTTTAATGATGCCTGCCTTTTCTGCAGCAACTTTTTCAATGGTGTCCCCAAGGAATTCTGTATGCTCTAGTTCAATTGTGTTAATTACAGAAATCTGTGGTTGAACCACATTTGTGGCATCAAGTCTTCCGCCAAGACCGACTTCAAAAACACTTTCGTCAACCTTTGCCTGTCTGAAGCATAAAAAAGCATAGACAGTTACAAGTTCAAACCATGTAACAGCTCTGTCCTGTGGAAGTTCCTTTTTTATCAAATTGAATTTCGAATAAAGTTCATCTGCAGCTTTTGCGTATATTTCTTCATCAAAAAAATCATTGTTTAATCTGATTCGTTCCCTGAAATCTTCAATATGTGGAGAAGAGTAAACACCTGTTTTAAGTCCCTGTGATGTAAGAATTGATGAAATCATTGCACAAACAGATCCTTTTCCTTTAGAGCCTGCAACATGAAAACACTTTGCTGCATTCTGTGGATTATCAAAGCGTGAGCAAAGAAATTCCATTGTATCCAGCCAGAACATATTTTTTTGAGGCAGCTTTTCAAAGTTAAGGAATGAATCAACCCATTCCAGGAATTGGGATACTGTAGTTTTACGCATGGTGGGAATTATAGGTGCAAAAACAATATTTGTGAATACCACTTTAGCTGTGATTTATTGGTTTCTATCCATTATTGAACAATGTGTGCACATTCGATATTATAAAAAGATAATTAAATGACTGTTTAAATATAAAAAATATTGAAGGAATAAATTATGGCAGAAATCCAATACACAGACATCAACAAAAGCTTTGAAGCTGCACTTGAAAGATCAAAGAAAATTGAAGCAGACCTTTTGGTTAATCCTAAAAAATATCGTGTACTTACAGGTGACAGACCTACAGGACGCCTTCATATCGGTCATTATTTCGGCTCACTTCAGAATCGTGTACGTCTTGCCAATCTCAACGTACCAACAATGATTCTTATTGCTGATTATCAGGTTTTAACAGACCATGATGCATTCGACAAAATCAGTCAGAACACAAAAGAACTGGTAATCGATTATCTTGCAGCTGGCCTTAATCCTGAAAAGCAGGACGTAATCATTTATCCTCACAGTTATGTTCCAGAATGTAACCAGCTTATGATTCCATTTTTGACACTTGTTTCAAATGCTGAACTTAGCCGTAATCCTACTGTTAAAGAAGAAATCGAAAGTGCAGGTCTTAAAAATGTAAATGCGGGAATGTATACATATCCTGTGCATCAGGCCTGTGACATTCTTTTCTGTAAAGGAAACATCGTTCCTGTAGGAAAAGATCAACTTCCACATCTTGAAATGACTCGTACAATTGCAAGCCGTTTTAATAAGAAGTTCTGTCTTGATATGGGAAAAGATCCTGTATTCCCAGAGCCACAGGCTTTGCTTTCTAAGACACCTATGATTCTAGGTCTTGACGGAAGCCAGAAAATGTCAAAGTCAAGAAACAATGCCATCATGCTTTCTGCTACAGAAGATGAAACAGCAAAGATGATCAAGAAGGCAAAGACTGATCAGGACCGTAACATTACTTATGATCCTGTAAACCGCCCTGAAGTGGCAAACCTTCTTATGCTTATAAGCCTTTGTACTGGTGAAGAACCATCTGCAATTGCTGCAAGAATCGGTGAGGGCGGTGGCGGAATGCTTAAGAACACCCTTACAGAAGCTCTTAACGAAAAACTTCGTCCTTTACGCACAGAACGTGCACGTCTTGAACAGGATCCTGAATATATCAGACAGGTGCTTCTTAAAGGAGCAGAAAAAGCTCGCGAAATCGGTATTAAAACACTTACTGAAGTTCGTGATGTAATGAATATGAAAATTTAAATATTGTAAAAAAATATAAGATAGAAAGTATAATTCAAATGCAGGTATCTTTGAAAATGATACCTGCGGGAGAGTATTTATGAAAGTTACAATTATTGCAGATGTTTTAGGTGAAGAAAATAATGGAACAACTACGGCCTGTATGAATCTTGTCAGATACTTACAGGATTGTGGTGATGAAGTAAAAATTGTCTGCTGTGATGCAGATAAAAAAGGATGGGAGAATTATTATATTGTAAAGACCTTTAATATGGGGCCTTTGATTAATAAAATTATTGAAAGAAATAATGTAGCCCTTGCAAATCCTGAAACAGCTGTTATTGAAGAAGCTATAAAAGATGCAGATATCGTTCATATCATGATGCCTTTTGCTCTTGGTAGAAAGGCTGTAAAACTTGCGAAGAAAAGAAACATTCCAGTTACATCTGGCTTTCATGTTCAGGCAGAAAATTTTACATCACACATTGGTATGATGAATTTTGGCCTTGCAAATTATGTTACATATATGACTTTTTATGAAACCGTTTATAAAAAGATGAATGGTATTCATTATCCTACACAGTTCATCCGTGATCTTTTTGAAAATACTGTTCGTCACAAAACTAATGGATATGTAATTTCAAATGGTGTTCATGATCGATTTAAGAAGAAAAAATCGGTAAGACCTGAAGAACTTAAAGATAAATTTGTAATTTTGTTTACAGGAAGATATTCACGTGAAAAGTCTCACCATATTTTGATTAAAGCTGTTGCAAAAAGTAAATACAAAGATAAAATTCAGTTAATTTTTGCAGGTCAGGGACCTAATTACAATGCACTGCGTAAACTTTCAATTAAAAAGAATATAAACATGCCAATAATGAAATTCTTTGACAAGGATGAACTTGCTAAGGTAATTAATTATTGTGATCTTTACTGTCATCCTGCAGAAATTGAAATTGAAGCGATTGCCTGTCTTGAAGCTATTTCATGTGGAATTGTTCCTGTAATTGCAAATTCAAAAAGATGTGCAACAAAGGCATTTGCAATAGATGAAAAAAATCTTTTCAAATGTAATGATACTCAAGATCTTGCAGATAAGATTGATTACTGGATTGAACATCCAGAAGAAAGAAAACAGCGTTCTAAAGAATATCTTTCATACACAAAACAGTTTAATCAGACAGAATGTATGAAAAAAATGCGTCTGATGATGGAAGAATGTATCAGGAATAACTAGTTATGAAAAAACAGAAAGTTTATTACTATCATGATATGAAAAACGATGACTTTGCTACAACAAACATCGAAACAGTAAAACTTCCTGATGATTACAAGTATATTAAACGTAATTTCCTTTACAATTTTGTAAAAATTTGTCTAAGGCTTGTTGTTTATCCTATTATTTATCTTATCTTAAAAATAGGTTATGGAATTTCATTCAAGAACCGTCGTGTTTTACGAAAGGTAAAAAATCAGGGATATTTTCTTTACGGCAATCATACAAATTATATGATGGATGCCTATAACCCTCATATTATTCCATTACCACTTCAGGCAGAAGTTGTTGTAAACCCTGATGCAGTTTCAATCAAAGGAATCAAAGTAATCGTAGAAATGCTGGGAGCTTTTCCGGTTCCTACATCAATGAAGGGAATGAAAAATTTCTGTGATTCCATTGAAATTCTTATAAAGAAAAAACATGTAATTACAATTTATCCAGAAGCCCATATCTGGCCATGTTATACAGACATAAGACCCTTTGGTACAGAATCTTTTCATTATCCTGTAAATACCAATTCTCCATGTTTTGCATTTACAAACATTTATAAAAAGCGGATCATTCCTTTTATTAAATATCCTAAAGTCGTAACATATATCGATGGACCATTTTATCCAGATCTTAATTTAGGAAAAAAAGAACGCATAAACAAACTAAGGGATGAAGTTTACAACGCAATGAAAAAAAGAGTAGACGAGAATCCAAAATATGAATATCGAAAATATGTTTATGTTGAAGATCCTTCAATGTCAAATGCAAAAAATAAGGCAGAGAAATAAATAAAGTTAATGAACAACAAACTTTGCATTAAAAGTCTAATGCAAAGTTTGTGATACTTAAAAAGAATTATTTTGCCAGATTTTTTGCAAGATTAATCAGTTTTTCTCTGTCGTTCATTCCAGGATCATCCAGTACAGTCTGGAATAATTCGTTTAAAATCTGGCCCAGCTTTTTCCCTGCAGGAATACCTTCTGTAATCAGATCTCTTCCGTTAACTTTCAGATCTTTTAAGCTTAATGCACAGTTTTCCTGGGATATTTCTTTTACACGATCTGTAAGCTCTGCAAGTTTTGCACAGCCTGCGCTGTCATGAAGACGTACATCAGCGTTGTATTTTCCGTACATATCTGCAAGTCGAAGATCGATTAAGTCATCAAAGGAATCTAGTCCAACCTTTACAATAAATCTTCTGACTGCAGCGTTACTCCAGCAAGATTCATAATGGAACATGTGATTTTCAATTAAGTGACATACATAATCAATTTCTGCATTGCTGAATTTAAGTCTTGTCATAAGTTTTCTAGCAATTTCAACTGAGTATTTTTCATGATTGTAAAAGTTGAAAATAGTCATGCCGTTTTCATGGCGTTCTGTACGACTGGCAGGTTTTCCACTGTCATGAAGGAGAGCTGCAAGGCGAAGTAAAGGCTTGTCTTTAGGAGCACCATCACAGGCATAGATATTATGATCCATTACATCAAAAATATGGTAGCCCCTGTCATCTTTTTGAAGGCAGTTACGGCATGCAGAAAGTTCATCCATAAAAAGTTTTAAGAGGCCTGTTTCTTCCATAAGTTTTAAGCCCACACTTGGTTTTTGTGAAGCCATCATCTTCATAAGTTCATCTCTGAACCGTTCAACTGAGATAGAAGCGATTTTTTTCTGTACTTCAGGGTTGAAAATTTCTGAATATGTATCTTTTTCTATACTAAATTGCAGTTTTGAAGCGAATCTTATGGCTCTTACAGGTCTTAAACCATCTTCCATGAACCGTTCATGAGGAATTCCTACGGTACGGATTATGCCTTTTTTAAGATCTTCTGCACCATGGTAAGGATCTACAATGCGTCCGTCTTCGAGACTTGCAGCAATTGCATTCATTGTAAAGTCACGGCGGCTTAAATCTTCCTCGATATGACCTGCATATTCTACTTTGTCAGGATGTCGGCCGTCAGAGTAATCACTTTCAGTACGGAAAGTGGTAACTTCAATTTCCTGCTGCATAAAATGAACTGTTACAGTGCCGTGTTCAATTCCTGTTGGAATTACTCGTTTGAAGATTTTCATAACCTGATCTGGTTTTGCATTTGTTGTAACATCCCAGTCATCAGCAGTTTTACCCAGAAGTACATCGCGGACAGCTCCACCAACAAGGTAAGCTTCAAAGCCGTTCTGAGTAAATATTTCATTCATTTTTTTTAATTCATTAGGAATTTTTATCTTATTCATGATATATTCTTTAATTATGGTTAACTTTAAAAAAATTTTTTCATCAAAAAAGTCTTTAACAAATTATAGTTTAAATTATGATTTTGAGTCTATAAAAATTCCTTCAAAAAAGCCTTCATGTATCGCTGTTTTTACAGGGGGAAATGCTCCAAAACCAAAAATGTGCAGCAAATTTTTGGCTGACTTTATTCCACCGGATTATGTAATCGGAGCTGATTCCGGTATCGAAACCCTTGGGGTTTTTAGAAAATATTTTAGAAAAATGGATTTTACACCTGATGCAATTCTTGGTGATATGGATTCTCTAAAAAATAAAAAGCTTTTAAAGGAATTTTCAAAGAAAGCGGCTCTTGAAAAATTTAACCCTTACAAGGATTTTACAGACACTGAACTTGCTCTCATTCTAGCCTCAAAGCTTAGAGGTCCAGATTCAACTGTTATTTTAACCGGAGGCTCTGGCGCAAGGGTTGATCACTTTATGGGAATTTTCGATCTTTTTTCAAGCCATATTGCCCCGGACTTCTGGCTGACAGAAAGTCAGGTTCTTATTTTATTAAGACAAGATAAAACCATAAAGCTTTTACCTGAGCATGCTGATTCTCCAATATCCATTTTAAGAACTACAGAATCAAATACAAAAGGGTATTTGATTACAAAGGGGCTTGAATGGGAATGCGACAAATTCAGGAAAGCAGGACTTCCAAGCATTTCAAATGTAATAAGTCAGAAAAATTTTAAATCGAAAATCCCTGTTGAAATTACAGCAAAAGATGGTGATTTTATAGTTGTCTGTGATTATGACTGTGTGATTGTTTAACAGCATCCATTTCTCCAAGGGCTTAATATTGATTATTTACCATATCTCCTTTATATTACCAGCATTGTGCTATATCGATATGGAAAAGATGAAAAAGGCCGCCCTGTAAAAAAAGCGGTTGTATATACAAAAGACGAGCATTGCATCCCACTTTATAAAATCGACCCGGATGCTTTACGCATTGTTCAAAGATTAAAAGATAACGGATTTACAGCCTATATTGTTGGTGGAGCTGTTCGTGATCTTCTTGTTGGAAGAGCTCCAAAAGATTTTGATATTGTAACAGATGCAACTCCGTCTAAAATTAAAAGGATATTCAGAAATTCTCGCATAATCGGAAGACGATTCCGTCTTGTTCATGTCATTTTTGGTCTTAAAATCTTTGAAGTAAGTACATTCAGATCAAATGCAGACGGCTCTGTAGGAAATGACTTTGGTACTATTGATGAAGATGTACTGCGCAGAGATTTTACAATTAATGCTTTGTATTATGATCCACTTCAGGAACATGTTATTGATTATGTAGGTGGAGTAAGAGATATAAAAAAAGGATTACTTCGTCCTGTAATTTCAATTGATACAATATTTGTAGAAGATCCTGTACGTATGCTTCGTGCCATTAAATATTCTTCTACAACAGGATGTCAGATGAGCTGGGCATTGAGACATAAAATCAGAAACAGTGCTCATCTTTTAGGACCTGTTTCTCCATCCCGTCTCACTGAAGAAATGCACAAGATTATTAACAGCGGACATTCCTTTGAAATTGTATCTGAATGTTTAAAAACTGATCTTTACATGGCATTGCAGCCTGCAGCTACAGCCATGATGTATGCAGACAGAAATTTTGAAACTAATTATTTTCAGCATTTAAAAGAGCTGGATGAGCTTGTTTCAAAAGACAAAGATGTTCGTCTTGGGAAAAAACTTGTTTACCTGCTTAAAGATTTTATTCTTACTCTTACAGACTGGCAAAAAGAAATCCTCACAGAAAGTTCTGTAGGTGAACTTTACGTAAAAACCTGGACTGAGTGCCGTAATTTCGTACTTCCTATGAATCCTCAGCGCACAGAACTGGAATTTGCAATACGAACATGTCTTCGTGAAATTGGAGTTTCAATCCGCATTCCTAAAAAAAATGTCATAACTGCAAAAGATGAAAACGAATCAAAGCCGGAAGCTGCTGCTGTTTCCCCTAAAAAGAAAAGCAGAAAAAGAAAGCATCATAAGCCGTTAGACAATAAAAGTACACTGCGCGAAATAAAGAATACTGCAACAGATGCAGAAAGCATCAAAAGATAAAGCAGAGTGTAAATTATAAATCTATAAACTTTTCTCTTTAAAACAACAAAAGTGACAATGTTCAGTATTATTCCCAGTAAAAGGAATACTGAACTTGTAACTGAAACAATTGCTGTAAGATTCAATATAAGCTTCTGATTTGTATCAAGAAAGTCCTGATAATTTCCCACAAAATAAAATACCAGCATGCTGAGAAGGACAAGAAAAAGAAAAATAGACATTCGGATAACAATTCTGTAGAAAAAATACACAAGAGAGTCATTTTTATAAATCTTTTTTTTGGTCTTGAAGTCTGTATTGTTATTCTGTATCATTAATTATTATATAAAGTCGAATTTTTATTTGGTCAAGGGGAAAATATGAAACGTGCTTCAGGTGTTATTGTATTTCTGATTCTTTTAATTGCTGCTTTAGGAGCTGTTTTTGTCTTGGGGTATTCTCCAATGCATGTTCCTCATGATTCTGTAGGAGTCATTGTTTCAAAGACAAGCGGTGTTTCAGAAAAACCTGTTGAAGCAGGTAAGTTTCAGTGGAACTGGCAGCTTTTGATTCCTACAAATGCAAAAATCCGTTCATTTTCAGCAAAGCCTTATACATACAGCAAAGTAAAATCTGGAGAGCTTCCAGGTGCTGAAATCTATTCTTCATTATTCAACGATAAACCTTCATTCAAATATTCAATGACATTTAATTTGGAACTTAAATGTGATTCAAATGAATTTGTAAATCTTGTTAAAAACTCTGATATTTCAAGTGATTCAGATTTAAAAGCTAAATATGAATCTTGTGCAGAAGAAATTGTATCGAAAATCCTTGATAAAATTTTTACTCAGTTTACAAATGATGACGATATTAAGCTTATTGATATTGAAGCTGTAAAAAATGATATTGTTAAAGAGTATGATGGAACATTTTCAGTTGTTTCCTTGAATATTTCAGATGTTAAAATTCCTGATGTAGCAGTGTATAAAAATGCAAGGAAAATGTATTCAAAACATATGTCAGAAATTGAAGCTGAACTTGAGAAATTGACCAGCATTCAGGCAAAGGAAATCTCAGATAATACAAAGAGTATCAGCAAGCTTGAAAAGTTCGGGAAAGTAATCAAAGAAAATCCTGAGCTTGCAGAGCTTTTAAAATCGTCAAAAGATCTTAGCGATACCTTAAAAACAATTTACGAATATAATTAAATTTATATCTAAAAATAAACAGGACATTTATATGAATCGACTTAGTGCAATCCGCGGTGCTGTTACAGCAGAAAATACAAAGGAATCAATACAGGTTCAGACAGTTAAGCTTGTTAAAGAAATAATTGAAGCAAATAATCTTAAACTTGAAGACTTTGTTACAATTCAGTTTACATTGACAAAGGATCTTGATGAACTGAATCCTGCAACTGCATTAAGATTAGGTAAATCTGAACTTCCTTATGATTTAAGCGGTGTTCCTTTATTCTGTTCTCAGGAAGCTTACATTAAAGGTGGACTTGAAAAAGTAATCCGTATTTTGATTACAGGATATTTTGGTGAAGCAAAGGATTTGAAATATATTTATCTTGATGGTGCAAAGGTTCTTCGCCCGGATATTGCAAAATAAGGATTTTATAGAATGAAAATCTGGATGATTGCACGAGAGTACAATGGTATAGCCGAAGCTGGCGGTGTAAAAAATGCTGTGTGCTCTTTATCAGAAGAACTTGCAAATTCTCAAAACGAAATTACTCTTTTTATTCCTGAGTATGGTTGTACAAATTTTTCTAAAATTATTGATTATAAAAATCTTCAATCTCAGTCTTTAATCCATTGTAATGATCAGGATTATTCCGTTTCATTTGCAGAAGGAATGTGTAAAAATGTGCACATTGTTTTTGTAAAAGCAGATGTTTATAAAGAAAAACAAAATGTATATACTTATAATCAAAAGGATCTTGAAAAATTTCCAGATGGAGTAGTTGGAACAGGCTATAAAGATTCTCTTCTGCTTGATGTACTTTTTCAAAAGGCAGTTTGTGTCTATGCAAAGGAATATGGAAAAGTGCCTGAAGTGATTCATTGTCACGATGCCTGCGTTGCAGCTTTTCCGGCCATTGCAAAGGTTTTATTTCCTGAAGTCTTTGAAAAAGTAAAAATGATTGTTTCAATCCACAATGCAGGCCCGGCCTATCATCATGAATTTTCTGATATTATTCAGGCTGAAAAATATACAGGTCTTCCTTATGATGTTCTTGCTTCAAGCCTTAATGGTCAACGGGTTGAACCATATATCCTTGCAACTAATTTTGCAAAACTTTCTACTGTTTCTTATGATTATGCCCAGGAACTTCTTGATGTTAATAATCATAATACGGATGGTTTATCTGAGATTTTCTATTCCAGAAAAATTCCTATAGAAGGAATTACAAATGGAATTGACATAAACTCGTATACACCTGAAGACAAAAATATTTCTCTTTTACCATTTGAGTTTTCTCCTTCTGAAAAGTCTTTGTCAGGAAAATATGAATGCAGAAAGTTCTTTATTGAAAAATTTGCCCGTCAAGGAAACTCAGAAATAACGCTTTGTGAAAATGTAATTAAACAGTCAGGCTATCTTGAACCTGATGAAGATAATAAAAATATTTATTTTTCTTTTCATGGTCGTCTTGTACGTCAAAAAGGAATTCCTGTAATTATCGACTTAATCGACAAGCTTTTTGCAGAACATCAAAATGTGAGACTTATCATCAATGGACAAGGGGAGCACTACCTTCAGGAAGAACTTTCAAAGAAAGCTGAACAATACCCTGGAAAGCTTGTTTTCCTTTGCGGTTATGAACGAAGTCTTGCCCGTCTTTGTACAGCCTGCGGCGATTTTGCATTATTCCCATCAGAATTTGAACCATGTGGACTTGAAGATTTTATAGCTCAGATTTATGGAACTATACCAATTGCGCACAGTACTGGAGGATTGAAAAAAATTGTAAATGGAAAAAGTGGTTTTACATATTCTCCAAATACAAGTGACAGACTTCTTTTAGTCTTAAATGAAGTGATAAAGAATAAGGAATGTTCACCTGACTATTATCTGGATCTTATTAAAAGTGCAGCTGATTATGTAAAAGAAAATTATAGCTGGCATATTGTTGCAAATCAGCGATATGTACCATTTTATCAAAGTTAAAAAATATTACTTTTTTTTCGTTTTTTTTATGTAAACCTGTTGACACAAATTAGTAATTCCTATAAAGTACAAACATCAACAACTTGCTACCTTAGCTCAGCTGGTAGAGCACGTGATTTGTAATCTCGGGGTCGTGGGTCCAAATCCTACAGGTAGCTTTAAGTCGGGGAGTTTCCCGAGTGGTCAAAGGGGGCAGACTGTAAATCTGTTGGCTTAGCCTTCGTAGGTCCGAATCCTTCACTCCCCAATATTAAAGGTGTTACAAAGTGTGTTTTGCAAGAGACTTACTTTTTAACACCTTTTTTTATGTCCTTATATTTCTTCCGTTAAATTTTTGTGAGGCTTCAATATGGAATGCTTTTATGATAATGGACTTCATTTTGAATGTAATAAATGTTCTGATTGCTGCAGAAAAGTTCCTGGCTTCGTGTATCTGTCTGAAAGGGATTTGACAAGTCTTTGTGATTGGTTTAAACTTTCCCGTGAGGAATTTATTGACAAGTATTGCCGATGGGTTGGATATTACGAGGGTAAAGAGGCACTTGCTTTAATTGAATTAAAAAACTACGACTGCATTTTTTGGAATCAGAATTGCGGTTGTTCTGCTTATGGTGCCCGTCCGATTCAATGTTCAACATATCCTTTCTGGTCACATATTATTCAGAACCGTCGTTCCTGGGACGAAGAAAAAAAATATTGCCCTGGAATAAACGAAGGTCCAGTTCATTCAAAAGATGAAATTGATGAACAGCGTTATATGTATGTTCACAATACACCTATAACAAGATAAAAAGTTTTGGTGTCAGAAGACAACCTACGGGAGAAGATTTTGAAAATCCATTTTTGGGGAGTAAGGGGTTCAATTCCAAGCCCGATTTTATCATCACAGATTCAAGCAAAGATTAACGCTGTTGTTCAGCGCATTACACCACAGGATCTGGAGTCTTTTGATTCGAGAGAAAGATTTGTTGCAAATCTTCCGGATTGGATTTACGGAACTGTTGGTGGAAATTCCCCTTGTATTCAGCTTGTAACAGATGAAGGTAAAGAATTAATTCTTGATGCTGGTTCTGGAATTCGTGTAATGGGTAAAAATTCCACTATCCCTGAAGATAATCATTATTCATTCTTCTTTTCACATTTTCATTGGGATCATATCTGTGGACTTCCATTTTTTGATTTTGCATTTAATCCAAATGTAAAGATAGATATCTATTCTCCTTTTGAGCATGCCAGGGAATTTCTTGCCCAGCAGATGCCTTCTGTAAATTTATTTCCAGTTCTTTGGGAAAATTTTTCCCGCAATTTTGAATTTCACACAATGGAACCAGGTGTAACTTACACAATTGATGGTATTCAGGTTACAAGCTGTAAGGTAAGTCATCCTGGTGATTCTTATTCATATTCATTTGTAGATGGTTCAAAGAAGTTTGTTTATGCAACTGATATTGAACTTATGGATATGGGGGACTGTAATGAAGAGCATCTTGAAGCGGTTTTCCGTGATGCTGATGTGGTTGTTCTTGATTCTCAATATACTCTTGAAGAAGCTCAGTCAAAAGAAAAGTGGGGACATTCAGCTTTCTGTTATGCAATTGACTTTGCTGTAAAAATGAATATTAAAAATGTATATCTATATCATCACGAGCCTACTTATGATGATAAGAAACTTAATTCTATTTTAAGCGCTGCAAAATGGTATTCTGCATATATTTCACAGAACAAAATAAATGTAGAACTTGCTGTTGAAGGTGCTGATGTTGAAATTTAATCTGTAAAGGAATTTGCTGTAATGAAGAAAAAACTGTCTGTTATTTTATTGATTATTTTTATTCTGCTTGCAGGAATTATTGCAGGTGGTTTTGGCTATGTAAAAGTAAATTCTGGTTCTGTTGTTTCAAAAGATTCTGAAAATGTTACTTTAATTGATTACCAGATTAAGAACGGAATGTCAGCAAAAACTGTAGGAAATGATTTAAAAAAGCTAGGCTTGATAAAGAATTCTGACCTTTTTTATATATTTGCCCGTTATCCAAAAGCTGCTTCTTTCTTTACTGGTAAAGATTCTTCACTCTTTAAAATTCAAATGGGATATTACGAACTTACACCTGCAATGGATTTGTCTGAAATTTTTGCACAGATTTCAAGTGGTAAAGAAAAGTCTGTTAATGTTTCAATTCCTGAAGGACTTACAATTACTAAAATTGCAGATCGATTAAAGAAAGCCGGTTTTAAAAATGTTGATGATTTTGAAGCTTGCGCGACACATGAAGGTAAAAATATTCTTGCCTCCTATGGTGTAAAGATTAAAAATGAAACTGTAGAAGGATTCCTTTTCCCTGATACATACAATATTCCTGTAAGCTATACTTCTGAAAAAATCATCCGCCTTATGGTTGATAACTTTTTTGAACATCTTAAAAAATACAAAGGGCTTGATGGTATTGAAAAAAGAGATGATTTTTATCAGATTCTGATTCTTGCCTCAATCGTAGAGCGAGAATATCGTGCAGATGATGAAGCTAAATCTATCGCCGGGGTTTTCTATAATCGTCTTAAAATTAATATGCCACTTCAGTCATGTGCAACTATTGAATATATCATTACAGAAATTAATCACAGACCCCATCCTGATAGAATTTTTTATTCGGATCTTGAATCTACAAGTCCATACAATACTTATAAATACCAGGGACTTCCTCCTTCGCCTATAAGTAATCCAGGACATACAGCTCTTTATGCAGCGGCAAATCCAGAAAAGAATAATTACCTTTATTTCACTTTAACTGATGCTGCCGCCGGTCGTCATACATTCTCAAGCAATCTTGATGCCCATGTTCAGGCAACTAATGAATTTCGTACAAAGAGAGATGCAAATAATTAATGGCCGGCCGAATTTCGAAACAAACAATTGATGCTCTTGCAGACTGTGATATAGTCAGTGTAGTAAATGACTATACACGTATGGAAAAAAAAGGTGGCTCATGGTGGGGCTGCTGCCCATTTCATCATGAAAAAACTGCTTCATTTCATATCGAAGAGGGAAAAAATCTTTATTATTGTTTCGGTTGTCATGCCGGTGGTGATATCGTAAAGTTCTACATGGAAATGGAAAAAGTTTCATATGTAGATTCCATTGTTGCTCTTGCAAAAAGATTTAATATTGAAGTTGTTTATGAAAACGGTTCTTATATTCCTGAACAGAAGGATAACACAAAAGAACTTTATATTGATCTTTATAATCGTACTGCATCAATGTTCCATTATCTTTTGACTCAAACTCCACAGGGAAAGCCTGCACTTGAATATATTACAGGCCGCGGTTTAACTATGGAAACAATCCAGAAGTTCAAATTGGGATTCAGTCCGGATGACAGAAGGTGGCTTAAAAACTTTCTTATTTCAAAAAACTTTTCACCTGAGTTTCTTTCTAAATCAGGACTTTTCAGTACAAAATTTCCTGACATTACAATCTTTGCTGGTCGTTTGATGTTCCCGATTTTTGATAAGAATGGAGAAGCTGTAGCTCTTGGGGGACGTCTTTTAAAAGGGGAAGGGCCAAAGTATATCAACAGTCCTGAAATGCCTCACTATAAAAAACGGGAAACACTTTATGCCTACAATTTTGCAAAGAAAGCCATCCGTGAACGAAAAGAAGTTATTCTCTGTGAAGGATACATGGATGCCATTGCTTACCATCAGTGTGGAATTGATTATGCAGTAGCGCCTTTAGGAACTGCTTTTACTGAAGGACAGCTTAAAATGCTTGCCCCATTTGTAAATACAGTTTTACTTTCATTTGATTCAGATGGAGCAGGTCAGGCTGCTACTTATAAAGCCATAATTTTGTGCCGTAGTCTTGATCTTTCGGTTAAGATTATTCAGCTTAAAGGAGGAAAGGATCCTGCTGAGATTATGATTAATTTTGGTGCCGATACATTGACGAAAGTTGTTGAAGGTGCTATATTAGATAATGATTTTTTATTATCTAAACTGCTAGAAAAATACCCTAAAAAGACTCCTGAGGACAAGGTTAAAGCTGCTCTGGAGTTTTTTCCGTATGTAGATAGTTTAAGTTCAGATATACAAAAAGATTCCACACTTGAGCAATTTGCTCAGGCGTTTAACACAAAACTGGAGGCCGTAAAGAGAGATTTCGTAAATCGTGAACAGGCTCGTTCCCGCTTAGAACAAAAAAAGACAGTGAATGGGGCTCCGGTTATTCAAGAAATAAAGCTTAATGCCGAGCTAAGAACAATCCTTGCTGTAATTTCAAATTTAGAACAATTTAATCTATTGCATGAACAGTTAACTGTAAATGACTTCGAAGATCCTTTAGCCAGACAGCTTTTCATTATTTTGGAAGAATGTTTTAGAGATCAGGAATTTTCTATTTCAGGCATCTTAAATCATTGTGCGGAAGAAGAAGTACAGAGGATGATTACAAGGGTAATTGCATCCAGAGAATTTGAAGAGAATAACCTTCAGTACGTGCAGGAAAGTATCCGATTGATTAAACGCAACAGTCTTGAACGACAACGTGACAGACTGATGTTAAAAATCCGAGACTTTAAGATTGTTACACCTGATGATCAGAATACACTGACTAAATTTCTTTCAGAAAAAATGGAAATTGACAAAAAACTTCAAGAGTAATTAAGAACTAATGAAAAAAAAGACAGTAGAAGAACCAGTAAAGAAAACTTCAAAAACTACAACAAAGACTGTAAAAACAACAAAGGCTGCAGCAAAAACAACAAAGACAGCTGCACAGACTAAAGAAGCAAAAGAAACAAAGCCTGCTAAAGAAACAAAAGCTGCTAAGTCACAGGTTGAATCAAAAACTTCAAAAGCTAAAGAAGAACCTGATCAGGATGTTGAATTTGCAAAGCTTTTCCTTTTCATTAAAGATAAAAAGGTTATTACTTGGGATGAAATTAATGATGTTGTAGGTGTAGAATTTGCAACACAGCAGATGGATAAAATCATCTCAATGATGGAAAAAAGCAAAGTTGTCATTCAGGAAATTGAACCAGATTTTGCAGATGATGAAGATGATGTTGTTGTTGAATCAGACGATGATGATGAATTAATGGAAAAAGATGCCGACGCAGAAATCGTTGAGCAGACTGAAAAAGAATCTTTAACAAAAAAACGTCTTGTAAGTACTGATAAAGAATCTTCAAGTGATGATCCGATTCGTCTTTATCTTAGAGATATCGGTAAAGAAAATCTTTTAACAGCAGAACAGGAAGTAACTCTTTCCAAACAGATGGAAGACGGCGAAACAATCATTAAGGATGTTATTAAAAATGCTGGAATTATGATTCCTGAGTTTTTCTCAATTGCCCAGAAAGCATTTACTAGAATTGATCTTCATGAACCTGGAAGACCTAGAAAAGAAATCAACGAAGAAATGGCTGAAAAGCGTCGTCTTAAGAGTGCATATAGTGAATATTTAAAACCTATTCTTCCTGAGTTGAAACAATATATGCAGATTAAACGCAATCTGTTTGAAATGGATCAGAATGAAAAGATTTTTGAAAATCCTGAAATCTTAAAATTACGAGAAGTAATCCTACCTCAGCTTCAGAATACAGATATTCAGTCAGAAGAAATTGAACGTTTCAGCAAGAAATTCCTTGAAGCTACAAAGAAAATTGCAGAATATCATCATAAGCAGGAAAAAAAGATGAAAGAGCTTCGTGTAACTGATTCTGTTCAGTTAAGAAAGCTTGGTCGTCGAGTTTCAATCCGTTCTGAAGCAGCAAAGCTTGAAAAAGAACTTGGTATGAAAGCAGATGATATTCGTGAGATTTATACTCAGATTCAGAAGATTGATAGAAAACTCAATCACCTTGAATATGAATTTGAAAATAACATTGATGAAATCCTTGAACAGGCTAAAGAAATTCAGCGTGGTCAGAAGATGATGGAAATTGCCAAAAACCATCTCATCAATGCTAACCTTCGTCTTGTTGTTGCAATTGCAAAGAAATACACAAACCGTGGTTTACAGTTCTTTGATCTTGTTCAGGAAGGTAATATCGGTTTGATTAAAGCTGTTGAGAAATTTGAATACCGTAAAGGATATAAATTTTCTACATATGCTACATGGTGGATTCGTCAGGCAATTACTCGTTCAATTTCTGACCAGGCTAGAACAATCCGTGTTCCTGTTCATATGATTGAACAGATTAATAAAGTTGTTCGCGAAAGCCGTCAGCTTATGCAGAAATATGGTCGTGAACCTACCGATGAAGAAATTGCACAGCAGCTTGGCTGGCCTGTTGCAAGAGTTAAACAGGTTAAGAATGTTGCTAGAGAGCCAATTTCTCTTGAAACTCCAATCGGTGAAGAAGAAGATTCATCTTTGGGAGACTTCATTGAAGACAAAGAAGTTGAAAATCCAGCTTCTCAGACAGCGTATACATTGCTTCAGGAGCAGCTTCGTGAAGTATTGAGTACACTTCCTCCAAGAGAACAGGAGGTTCTTAAGATGAGATTTGGTCTTGATGACGGATATTCACTTACTTTGGAAGAAGTTGGTCTTTACTTCAATGTAACTCGTGAACGTATTCGTCAGATTGAAGCAAAAGCATTGAGAAGACTTCGTCATCCAAGACGTGCAAGTTCACTTAGAGACTATATCGAAATCTAAATAGCTCATAGACATAACAGGCTATTTATTATATATTTACTTATTACCATTAAAGAGGTTTGACTTTTATGCAAATGACAGAAGTTCGTGATAAATTACAGTTACTCCAGGAAGTACTTACAGAAAAATATTCGATTGAAAAAGATGTAGAAGAAGCTCCTAGACGTTTGAGTTCTCAGGAAGAATTGCTTGCTCGTCTTAAGAAGGAATATCTTGAGAAGAACTCTGTATATGAAGAATGCAAAGAAAGAGTTGGAAAACTTACAGTAGAATTGGAAGAAGCTGTAAAATCAAGAGAAGAAGGTGAAAAAGGAATGGATAACATTGCTACTCACCGTGAATACGAAGCACTTGATAAACAGATTACAGAAGCTACTGCAAAAGAAGCAGAAGTTCGCAAAGAACTTGATAAAGAAAAGAAAACTTTAAATGAATTAAATGAAAATCTTAAGATTGATGAATCAATGATCAAAGCTCAGGAAGATGAAACTAATTCATTGAAATCTTCAATTGATAAAGAAATTTCAAAATATAAGACAAAGCTTGAAAAACTTTCAAAGAAAGAAGCTGAAGTAACAGAAGGTCTTGATACAGAAATTGTATACAAGTTCCAGAGAATTATTCAGCGTAACAGCCAGGGTATTGTTGCTGTTAAGAATGGTGTATGTGAAGGATGTCATATGATTCTTCCTGCACAGTTTGCAAACGAAGTTCGTGAAGGTGACAAGACTTTGTTCTGTCCATACTGTAGCCGTATTCTTTTCTATCAGGAATCAGATGATTCAGAAGAAGATTACTACGCAATGTCTGAAGCAGGAAGCCTTTCTGATTTTGAAGATGACTTTGCTGATGAAAAGCTTGATGATGAAGATTACGGTGACGACGGATACAACGATAAATCAGATTATGATGATGAAGATGTGGACGACGAAGACAGTGATGACGAAAAAGACGACTCTGACGAAGACGACTCTGACGAAAATTAATCAATAAATTACAGAAAAGAGATGTAATCGCATGGCACTTTATGATGATATAAAGCTGCCATGAGGCAAAGTCCGGGCTCCACCGGAAAAAATGCCGGATAAGAACCGGGCAGAAATCGGCAGTTGCATAATTACTTGCATAACCCGAAATCTGACAGAAAGTGCAACAGAAAATAACCGCATTGAGAAATCTTTGTAAGGGTGAAAAGGCGGGGTAAGAGCCCACCGGATTTCTGGTAACAGAAATCGCAGGAAAACCTCATTTGGAGCAAGGTCAAGCAGCAGCTAATCGTTCCGGGATTTATAGCTGCGGGTAGACCGCTAAAGATTCAGGGTAATCTGAATTTCGGATAGATGGTTACGCGGATTTTTTTAATCCGTACCAGAACTCGGCTTACTGTCTCTTTTTTGTTTTTTTTATATGTGGGTGTTATGAAAAGAGGGGAAAATAACAGTTCAAATAACGGTTCTATCGTTAAAAAAAAGGGAAAGATTATCCCTGTTTTACTCATCTCTATTGTTGTAGTGACTGTAGTTTCTTTTCTCTCAATTTTCCTTTATAGAGTAATTAAAACAAATATTCAGAAAAAACCTACTGTTACAAGACTTCAGATTGAATGGTCTGAAAAAGATTATGCCGGCGTATATAATACTTCAGATAAGCTTCTTGAAAAAAATCCATTAAATAACACTGCATTAACTTATCATGGATATTCTGCTTTTTACATTGGTGTATCAGAAACAGATCCTACAATTGCGCAAAGTTATATTGATGAATCAATTCGTTCATTAAGACTTGCACTTATGAGTGCAAAAGAAAAAACTGCACCTCAGATTAAATATATGCTTGGAAAAGCATATTTCTATAAAAATATTATCTGTTGTTATCATTATTATGCAGATCTGGTTGTAAAATATCTTGAAGAAGCTATTGCTGAAGGTTACTCATCTGATGATATTCCTGAATTGCTTGGTTTAAGTTATGGTCAGCTTGGAATGCCATACGATAGTATTAAAAGTTTCAGTGATGCACTTTTGATTCGTGAGTCTGATTTTCTTCTTTTTAATATTGCAAAAGAATATTATGCTCAGGGACAGATTTCTGCTGCAAAACAATATTTGTATCAGGTTACATCTAAAGCCTGTGATGATGCTTTACTTTTGAAAAGTCAAAATCTTCTTGCAAAAATATATATGGAAGAAGATAAAATAGATGAGGCTAGAGAGCTTTATGAACAGATTCTTGATAAAGATCAGAATTCTGCAGAAGCACATTATGGTCTTGGACTTGTTTATGAACTTTCTGGTGATGTTGTTAAAGCCAGAGCTGAATACAGAAAGTGTCTAAAGATTGACAGTACTTTTGATGAAGCTGTAAAGAAAGTTTATAAATAATATTTATGTTAATTTTGAATATAGAAAATGGGAATATTGAAATTCTCTTAAAATATAAATAGAATATAGTAAAAAGTATGGGGGAAAAATGTTTTTCAACAATTTTGTTACAGATATTGGTATTGATTTAGGAACTTGTAACACTCTTATTTACGTACGTGGTAAAGGCATCGTAATTGACGAACCTTCAGTTGTTGCTGTAGAAAAGGGAACAAATGTAGTATATGCAGTGGGAGCTGAAGCTAAAAGAATGCTTTGGAAAACTCCTGGCAATATTGTTGCTATTCGCCCATTGGCTGATGGTGTTATTGCAGATATTGATTCATGTGAAAAGATGATTAAATACTTCATAGGAAAGATTCTTCCTAAACACAGAATCTTTACTTCAACTCGTATGAAGATTGGTATTCCTTCTTGTATTACAGAAGTAGAACGTCGTGCTGTAATTGAAGCCGCTCTTAAAGCTGGTGCAAAGGAAGTTGAAGTAATTCCTGAGAGTCTTGCTGCAGCCATTGGTGCAAAAATTCCTATTCATGAACCAGCAGGTCACATGATTTGTGACATTGGTGGTGGTACTGCAGAAATCTCTGTAATCTCTCTCGGTGGTATGGTTATTACATCATCTATTCGTGTTGGTGGAAATAAATTCGATGAAACAATCGTTAAGCATATTCAGAATGTACACAATCTTATGATTGGCCAGCAGACTGCTGAAAAACTTAAGATTGAAATTGGTAACGTTGCTCCAGACAAAAATATCGAAAAGATGGAAGTTAAGGGACGTGATACAACTACTGGACTTCCACGTCGTCTTGAAATCGACTCTGTTGAAATCCGTGAGGCTTTGAAAGAACCTGTTAACATGATTGTTGAAGAAATCAAAGCTACATTGGGACGTACTCCACCAGAACTTGCTGCTGATATTGTTGAACGCGGTATTGTAATGACTGGTGGTGGATCTATGCTTAAAGGTCTTTCAAAACTTATTTCTAAAGAAACTAACGTTCCTGTAATTCTTGCAGAACGTCCTTTGGAATGTGTAGCTTTAGGTGCTGGAGAAGCATTTGAATTGTTCAAAGATATGTCTTCAGATAGAGCAATTTACGATAACCTTAACAGCTAATCTATAACAGACCTATGCAGAAACAGGGGAAATCAAAATTTAAATTCCGCTTTCAGGAACTGCTGTTCATTATACTTGTTGTTGCATCAAGTGTAATGCTTTCATTCAGTTCTGGTGGGTTTATTATCAATTTTAAAAATGTAGGTTTTACTATTTTTTCAACAATTGAAAAAGGTGTTGCCACTGTTTCTTTCTATGTAAAAGATGCTATTGACGGAGTTGTTAAGCTTGTAAATCTTAGTAAGGAATATGATGAACTTACTGAAAAGCTCAAAGATTATGAATACATGCAGAGAACAAATGCTGCAATCAGAAAGGAAAATGCAAGATTAAAAGAACAGCTTGGTTTTGCTGACAGTATTCAGCAGAAAACAATTCCTGCCAATATTATTTCTCGTGGAGCTGATAATCTTCATACAACACTTATCATTGATAAAGGAAGTAAAGACGGCATTAAGAAAAATATGAGTGTTGTTGCAATCCAGAACGGTAGTATTGGTGTTGTGGGCAAAGTAGTTTCTGTCGGTTATAACACTGCTCAGATTATGAATATTTTTAATTCCAGCTGTTCTATTTCTGCCAGAATGCAAAATACTCGTGATATTGGACTTGTTACAGGAAACGGAACTGAAGATAAACCGCTTTCAATGAAATATATTAAAAAACGTGTAATCAGTGAACTTCACTTTGGTGATATAGTTGTAACATCCGGTGAAAACGGAAATTATGTCAAAGAAATTCCAATTGGAACAATTTCGAAAGTATCTATTCTTGATTACGATACTTCTCTTGATATAGAAATTGAACCTGTTATTAATTTTTCACGCCTTGAATCAGTAATGGTTGTTTCTAATACAGAAATGAAATCTCAGAAAGAAGAAAAGGAGGTGACAAAATGATTAAATCATATTTATTCAGTTTATTGATTTTACTTTTTGCTGTTTTAATTGAAACTGCTGTTTTGTCAAATATTCCTTTACTTCCTGCTGTTCCTGATCTGGTATTAATCTGTTCACTATATTTTGCTCTTAATAATGGTTCTGTTCAGGGACAGACAATGGGATTTGCTGGTGGTTTGTTAGTTGATTTTTTAAGTGGAACTCCATTTGGATTAAACTGTCTTATCAGAACAATACTTGGTTATATTTCCGGTTTGTTTAAAAAGATTCTTAACCTGAAATCTGTTTTTGTTCTTTTCCTTATAGGCTTAGTTGCCACACTTGTAAAAGCGCTTTTAATTTATTGTGCATCAGTGCTGTTTCCTAATATGATTAACTCTTACAATATGATATCAAAAGTTTTCCTTTTTGAACTTGCTGTAAATTCATTTTTGACTCCGTTTATATTTAAGTTTTTGAACTTTTTTTCAAATATTCTTATTATTGAAGAAAAAGTTTGATTTTGGTGAGGACGAGGGGTAATGAATAAGGGTAGCGTAGATAATCAGGCATATAAAAGAGATAAAAGATTTATATCTTTTGTTCTTTTGGCTTGCTCACTTCTTGTTTTTTTTACATTTGTAGTTCGTCTTTACTACATGCAGTTTATTGAAAAAAATACATATCAGAAAATTTCAAAAACTATTTCTACCCGTAGAATTCCAATTTATGCACAGCGTGGAGAAATTTATGACCGTAACAATAACAATGCTATGGTCGTAAATTCCGATTCATTTATTGTTGAAATTACCCCAGGAAATATTCCTGTGGGTTATTATGATACAGTTGCTTCAAAGCTCTCAATGATTCTTGGTATTCCCAAAAGTAACATTGACGAAATAATTCCTCCTGAAGTAAGACGTGATTTTACTTCTTATACAATCAAGAAAAACGTTACATTTGATACAGTCTCAAATATTGCTGAAAATATAACTGATCTTCCTGGTGTTACTTGGCAGATTCGTCCAATGAGAAACTACATTGAAACTGGAAGTTTTTCTCATATTCTTGGATATGTTCAGAAGATTCAGCAGAATCAGTTTTACGAAAAGTACAATCAGGGTGGATACAATATTAATACTATTGTCGGACAAGCCGGAATTGAAATGCAATATGATTCTTATTTGCAGGGAAAAGATGGTTACGAAGAAAGAGTTGTTGACGTTAAAGGTCGTATTCTTTCAGAAACTCCGACTATTGTTCCTCCACAAATGGGAAAGAAACTTGTTCTTACTATTGATTCAAGAATTCAGACTCTTGCTGAAAAAGCTTTGGGAGATCGTGTAGGTTCTATTATCGTTTTAAAACCTGATACTGGTGAAGTTCTTGCAATGGTATCTTATCCATACTACGATTCAAATCTTTTCAATTCTGAAAATGCAAGTGAAGAATTTGAAAAAATTAAAAGATCTGAGCTTAAGCCAATGTTGAATCGAGCCGTTGATGCTGCTTATCCACCTGCTTCAACTTTCAAGGTTATTATGGAAACTGCAATTTTGCAGGAACATGCTTTTCCAGAATTTGAAAGAATTGAATGTAAAGGCGAAATTGAATATGGTGGAAGATCATTTCATTGTTGGGTTGGAAAACCTGGTCACGGAAAACTTGATCTTAAACATGCATTAGGCTATTCCTGCGATATTTATTTCTGGCAGGTTGGACGCGAAAATCTCGGTATTCAGAAAATTTCTGATTATGCAAAAATGTTCGGTTACGGTCAGTATACTCAGATTGATCTACCTTCTCAGCAGAAGGGATTCGTTGCAGTCCCTGAATGGAAGGAACGTAAGTATCATACAAGGTGGATGGATGGAGACACAATGAATGTTTCTATCGGTCAGGGATATACAACTGCAACACCATTACATGTTGCAAATGTTATGGCAATGGTATGTAACGAAGGTAAAATTTACAAGCCACATTTACTTAAAGAAATTCGTGACTCTGTTACTGATGAAGTCATTCAGGAAGTTCACCCCGAAATACTTTATGAAAATTCCATTGATCACAATGTCTGGCGAAAAGTTAAGGAATCATGTCGCTTTGTTTGTACTGATGGATCAGCTCATATTAGTTTGCAGAATCCTGTTGTTAAAATTGCAGCTAAGACAGGTACTGCCCAAGTAACTGGTTATAAAGACAGCTGGCATTCATGGCTTTTAGCTTATGCGCCTTATGATGCACCTGTTGAGGATCAGATTGTTGTTTGTACAATGATTGAAGCATGTAATGACTGGGAATCTTGGGCAGCAACTCATGCAACTAATGTTGTTATCCAAGGTTATTTTGCAAACCAGACTTTTGAAGAAGCTGTTGACGCATTGAACTTCAGATGGGCATTTAAATCAACAAGAAGAACAGAATAGGATAGTAGATTAATATGAAAAAAATTAAAATATTTTCAACAATTGATTATATTCTCTTAGGATGTGTTCTTGCGTTAACTGCTATTGGTATTGCATTTATTTATTCTGCATCTATTCTCCAGGACGGATCTGTAATTCCTGCTGCAAAATTTAATTATATTAAACAAATTTTCTGGGCCTTTGCTGGTCTTGTTCTTATGGTTTCATTTGCAGCATTTGATTATCGAAAAACTGAACGATACATATTCTGGGTTTTTATATTTTTTATTGCATTGAACGTTTTTACTGCTAAGTTTGGTAAAAAGATTAATGGTTCAAGAAGCTGGCTTGGTATTGGTCCCTTTGGTATTCAGCCGGCGGAATTTTCTAAAATTGTATTTATTTTCTTTTTAGGCTGGTATTTTAATACTTCAGAAAATGAAAAGCCTTTAAAAAGATTTCTTGTTTCTCTTGGAATTTTGTTTTTACAGGTAATCTCTGTAATGCTTCAGCCTGACTTGGGGACTGCACTTGTATTCTTTCCAATTTATCTCTTCATGAGTTTTGCTGCCGGAATTGAATATAGATATATTGGCATTGTTCTTGGAATAGGATTGTTAACAATTATATTTACTATGCTTCCGTTATGGCAAATGCATATTGTTAAAGCAACTGTTCCTGCAATTAAATTTTTAACTGAGAAAAGGTTAAGGACAATTATAATTATTGCTCTTATTGCAATTATTGTAATTGGTATTCTTGGTTATTTCTTGTTTAATAGAAATCCTTTCTTTAGAAAATTCTTTTACTGGGTTACTTATGTTTGTGCAATTCTTATGATTGCAATGGTTATCTCACCAGTTGTTGTAAAGAAGCTGAAAAATTATCAGGCAAAGCGTATTGTAATTTTTATTGACCCTGAAACAGATCCGCTAGATGCAGGATGGAATATTCTTCGTGCCAAAACTGCTATTGGTATTGGTGGACCAATAGGACTTGGATTTATGAAAGGTGAACAAAGTCATAAGAAATTTATTCCTGAACAGGGAACTGACTTTATTTTCAGTATTCTCGCTGAAGAGTGGGGCTTTTTGGGAGGGCTACTTGTATTTTCTCTGTTACTTTCGATTTTACTTAGGATTGTTCATATTATAAAAACATCTTCGAATAAGTATGGAATGTATATTTCAGCAGGAATTTTCGGAATGTTCTTTTTCCACATAATGGAAAATCTTGGAATGGTTATGGGGCTTATGCCGATTACAGGTATTCCACTTCCTTTTTTGTCTTACGGTGGTTCATCGCTTTTGACAAATATGATGGCATGTGGAACTGTTATGTCAGTACGCTACAGAAGATTTAACTTTATGTAATTTAATGATTTATATATTACATATTTTAATATAAAAAATAGAAGTTGTGAGGTAATATTAATGAGTGAAATTAAAGATTTAGGAATTGAAACAAAATGTCTTCATGCCGGATATTCACCAAAGAATGGTGAACCTCGTATGATTCCTATTATTCAGAGTACAACTTTTAAATATGATTCAAGTGAAAAAATGGGAGAATTGTTTGACCTTAAGGCAAGCGGTTATTTCTATTCTCGTCTTCAGAATCCTACATGTGATATGGTTGCTGCAAAAATTGCAGCTCTTGAAGGTGGAACTTGTGCAATGCTTACAGGTTCTGGTCAGGCTGCTACATTTATGGCAATTTTTAATATTGCAAATGCAGGAGATCACGTTGTAGCAAGTTCGACAATCTACGGTGGAAGTTTTAATCTTTTTAATGTTACAATGCGCAAGATGGGAATCGATTTTACTTTTGTTGATCCTGACTGTTCTGATGAAGAACTTGAGGCAGCATTTAAACCAAATACAAAAGCAGTATTCGGGGAAACAATTGCAAACCCAGCATTGATTGTATTTGATATTGAACGTTTTGCAAATGCAGCTCATAAACATGGAGTGCCACTTATTGTTGATAATACATTTGCAACTCCAGTAAACTGTAATCCATTTAAATTTGGATGTGATATTGTTACACATTCAACAACAAAATATATGGATGGTCATGATGCAACTCTTGGTGGTGTAATTGTTGACTCAGGAAAGTTTGACTGGATGGCACATGCTTCAAAATTCCCTGGATTGTGTACACCTGATGAAAGCTATCACGGAGTTACATATGCAACTCAGTTTGGAAAAGAAGGAGCATATATTACAAAAGCAACAGTACAGTTAATGCGTGATTTTGGTTGTGTACAGTCTCCAATCAATGCTTATATGCTCAATCTTGGCCTTGAATCACTTCCTTTACGTATGGCTCGTCATGTTGAAAATGCAACAAAGATTGCAAAATTCCTTGAAGGTAATGATAAAGTTTCATGGGTTAATTATCCTGGACTTGAAGGTAATAAATACTATGAACGTGCAAAAAAATATATGCCAAATGGTACTTGTGGTGTAATTAGTTTTGGAGTAAAAGGTGGTCGTGCTGCTGCAGAAAAGTTTATGGCAAATCTAAAACTTGGAATGATTGCAACACATGTTGCTGATGCAAGAACCTGTTGTCTCCATCCTGCAAGTTCAACACACAGACAGATGAATGATGAAGAACTTGTAGCAGCTGGAGTTTCACCAGACTTGATTCGTCTCTCTGTTGGTATTGAAAATGCTGATGACCTTCTAAATGATGTTAGTAATGCATTAAAGAATATTTAATAAAGGTGTTTTCATTAAAGGGGAATCTTTATGAAAAAGATATTAGATTCTAATTTTTTGAATTTTGAAATTCCTTTTAATATTTGTTATTGACGCTTAAACATAAAATACTATGTTATAATAAAACATAGTATTTTTTTTTGTGGAGCTTATATGAAATTTATACATACTGCTGACTGGCATCTTGGAAACAAAATGCATGAGGTTGAAAGAACAAAAGAATTTGAAAATTTTTTCAACTGGTTAAAAAATACAATTATTGAAGAAAAAGCAGAAGCTCTTGTTGTTGCCGGTGATATTTTTGATACAGCAAATCCACCCACAGAAGCAAAAGCTATGTATATTAAATTTCTTGCTTCATTAATTGGAAGTGATTGTAGAAACATAATAATTGTAGGTGGAAATCATGATTCGGGTTCACTTCTTGATTCTGAAAAACCTCTTCTTGAATATCTTAATATTCATGTAGTAGGAAGTGTTGCTAATATTAAAGCAGAAGATATGGTTTTTGAACTTGTTGATAATGATAATAAACCTTGCTGTATTTGCTGTGCAATTCCATATGCACATGAAATTGAATTAAGAAAATATTTTGATGAAGAATCTGATATTGGTACCTTTAGTGATAATGCTTACAGTGGCTTGTACAATTCTGTACTTTCTGCAGCAAAAGAAAAAGATGGTGGACGAAATCTTCCTTTAATTGCAACTGGTCATTTATATGCTGCTGATTTAGAAGGAAGATTTGAATCCTTTAATGAAGAAGTTGTTTGTGATGACGGTAAAAGAAAACTTGATATTGTAGGAAAATTAGGTTTAGTACATTCACATATTTTTTCTGATGAGTTTGATTATGTTGCACTTGGGCATATTCACTATACGACAATGGTTGGTAAAAATCCAAAGATAAGATATTCTGGTTCTCCATTTACATTAGGATTTGATGAAGCAGGGCTTCCAAGATATGTTCTTTCTGTTGAAATTAATAAAGGTAAAGAAACTTCTGTTTCGAAGATAGAAATTCCTTCTTATAATATTTATAAAAGAATTTCTGGAAACTGTGAATCTATAAGAAATCAGCTTCAAATGTATGATAGAAAACAGGAGCAAACTGTATATGTCGAAATTTGTTACAAAAGGGAAGATGGAATAAATATCCATGATGAACTTGAAGACTTGATAACAGAGCTTGAAGATTTGAATGTGTATGTAATCAGTCGAAAAGTACAGGTGGAAGAAAATGATTTGTTTGATACAAATTATAATTTTGATTCAAGAGAGGTAAAGAATCTTCTTCCTGAAGATATTTTTAAAGCCTTGATTTTGCGAAACTTTCCTGAGGATTTGTCTTCGTTAAGTGAAGAAGATGCAGAAAAACGAAAGAATGAAGTTTTAAATTCCTATCTTTCAATTTTTATGGAAGCCTACAATCGAGCAGAAGCCAATAATTTTGGAGACAAGAAATGAAAATTACAAAAATAGAAATTCTAAATTTAAATTCTCTCAAAGGCTACTGGTGCATTGATTTTAAACATCCAGATTATGAAAAAAATCATAATCTTTTTGTAATTTGTGGTAATGTTGGTAGCGGAAAAACTACAATTCTTGATGCCATAACTCTTGCTCTTTATGGAAAAACTCCGCGACAGGAAGTGAGTAAAGATGTCAATGAAATTATGACTCGTCGCACTGCTGAATGTATGGCTCGTGTTACATATGAATGTAAGAAAGGAACTTATATTTCGGAATTTTCACAACATAGAGCCAATAATAAAATTAATGGTTCTTTACAGGCACCTCAGGCAAAAATTACAAACCAAATTACCGGAGAAACTTCAGAAAGAATCAGTATTTCCAAACTGGAAGAAAAAACAACTGAGATTATTCAGCTTGATTACTCTCAGTTTTTAAAATCTATCATGCTTGCACAGGGGGATTTTAACAGTTTTATTAATGCAGATCCAAGAACCAGAGCTGAGATTCTTGCAAAAATTAATGGTACTGAAAAGTATAAAAAATTTGCCTCAATGTTATGGAAAGAAGCAAATGATGCCATTACAAATTGTAAAAACCTAGAAATTGAATTGAATAAAGTTGAAGTTTTTACAGAAGATCAGATTAAAGAAATTAATAACAATATTAAAAAAATTGATACTCAGGTTAAGTTAAATACTAAAGCCATTAATAATATAGATATAGGTTTAGCATGGCTTAATGATCTTGAGAAGCTTGAATCAAAAAAAGAAGCTGCAGAAAAAGAACGATCAGAATATTTACAGAAGATTAAAGATTTTTCTGAAAAAGAGACAATTTATTCAAAGGCTGAAAAAGCAAAAAATTGTACAGCAGAATATGTTAAATATGATAATCTTCTTGAAGCACAGACAAGAGATGAAAAACTTCTTATTAAAATTAATGATGAAATACAAGAGCAAGAAGTTTTAATCACAAAGTTAAAGAAAGCCAGTGAAACTGCAGAAAATATTTTTAATGAAGTAAATAATAAGCAGCAGGATAATGAAAATTTATGGACAGCAGTTTCTAAACTTGATGTTAAAATTAATGGTGCATCTGATAAAACTTTGGATGCATTTAAACAAAAAGAAGAAGCTTTAGAAAAATTTAATACTAAAAAAAGAGCATGTGATAACTATATCAAAGAAAATGAAAAACTTAGTAAAGAAAATATAAAACTTTCTGAATATCTGAATTTTAATAAAAAAGATTCAGAGGTTGAAAAAATAATTGTTGTACTTACTCAGAAGCAGGAAATCCTTTCTAAAGAAAATGAAAAAATTAAAAAAGATAAAAAAATAGTTTTAACATTAAATGATGAACTTAAACCATTAATTGAATTAAAAAAGTCAAAAGAAAATTTAATTGAAGAAACAAAATACAGGTTAAAGGAATTTGTTGCTTCAGAATATCTTACAATTTCTTTAATGCTCAAAGAATCCTTGTCTAAAGGAAAACCTTGCCCTGTCTGTGGTTCATTGGAACATCCTTCATGTGTACAAACGGATAAGAAACAAAATATAACAAAAAAGGTTGATTCTGCAAAGGAAATTGAAATTTCTTCCAATGTATCTGAATTAAATCAAATTCTTGAAAAAACACAAAATGAACTTTCTGAAATATTAAAAAAGATTGATGGAATTACCAATTCTATATCTTCAGTAAATGACAGTATTACTGAAATGACATCGTCAATAAAAGAACAACTGGATTCGGTTAACTCTCTTATAAGTGATTGGAATGAATAT